>JBIJAB010000033.1:0-8140 GCA_044345975.1 Rhodoluna sp. | reverse complement strand
TACCTACTAGGCTCGGGTCCATTTCAGCAGCAAGTCTGTTTGCTTCTTCGATAAGAGTTGCAACGATTTCACTTTCAGGGACAGTCTTAATAACTTCACCCTTAACGAAAATCTGCCCCTTACCGTTGCCTGAAGCAACACCGAGGTCTGCTTCTCTAGCTTCGCCTGGCCCGTTAACAACACAACCCATAACAGCGACGCGAAGTGGAACAGTCATGTGCTCTAGCCCAGCTGTGACATCTTCTGCCAACTTATAGACATCAACCTGTGCTCGACCACAGGATGGGCAAGAAACGATCTCAAATTTGCGAGGACGCAGATTCAATGCTTCAAGTATCTTCGCTCCAACTTTGATTTCTTCAACTGGTGGAGCAGAAAGTGAAACTCTGATGGTGTCGCCAATTCCCTTGCTCAAAAGAGCTCCGAAAGCAACCGAGGACTTAATAGTTCCTTGGAACGCAGGACCAGCTTCGGTAACACCAAGGTGAAGAGGCCAGTCACCGCGCTCTGCAAGAAGTTCATATGCACGGACCATTACAACTGGGTCATTGTGCTTAACAGAAATCTTAAAGTCGTGGAAGTCATGTTCTTCAAACAAAGAAGCCTCCCAAACAGCTGATTCAACCAGTGCCTCAGCAGTTGGCTTGCCGTACTTTTGCAAAAGTCTTGGATCTAGTGAACCTGCGTTAACACCAATACGGATAGATATTCCTGCATCTTTGGCAGCTTTAGCGATCTCCCCGACCTTGTCATCAAACTGACGAATGTTTCCAGGGTTTACTCGAACCGCACCGCAACCCGCATCGATAGCTGCGAATACATACTTCGGCTGGAAGTGGATGTCTGCGATTACAGGAATCTGAGATTTTTTAGCAATAATTCTTAGGACATCAGCGTCTTCTTGAGTTGGGCAAGCGACACGGACAATGTCACAACCTGTTGCGGTTAGCTCCGCGATCTGCTGAAGCGTGCCGTTGATGTCAGTTGTTTGGGTAGTAGTCATGGACTGCACTGAAATAGGTGAGTCACTTCCCACGCCAACGTTTCCAACTTTGATCTGACGGGTCTTACGTCTTGGGGTCAAGACAGGTGGAGTATTTGGTAGCCCTAGGTTAATTGCTGGCACTTGAAATCACTTCTTCCTGATGCCTAAACGACATCGACACGCCTCTAGTCTAAACGGCTCCGCTTGGATGTCTCTAGAACCTAGAGGGTTAGCGGATTGAGAACATCTCTCAAGACCAGAAGTATGGTCAAGACAATCAGAAGGACAGCCACGAAATAAGCAATTGGCATCATCTGGCCTGTATCCACTGGGCGTAACCACTTCTTACCTCGCAGCTTGAAGACTCGTCTCTTTATGGATTCATAAATGGCACCGGCAATGTGTCCTCCATCAAGGGGAACTAGCGGCACCATGTTGAACACAAACAAAGCAACGTTTAGCGACATAAGTAGTCCTAGCTGCGTCAGCATTTTGTCCACGAAGCTGATCTCGCTGCTAGAAGCAATCTGGCCTGAGAACTGACCCAAGCCAATAATCGAAATAGCTCCGTTCTCATTACGGTCAGATCCTGGTACCAGTTCATTTAATGCAGCCCCTGCTTGAAGTGGAAGTTGAATAATCATGTCAGCCGTGGCAACAACTATTTCACCCACCTTACCGAGTGAAGTTGCAGGACTTTGCTGGACTTTAGTTGTTTCTAAGAACACTCCGAGGAATGGTCTGGTCTGACCTTCCAACTTCAACATAACTGGCGTAATCGAAAGAGTTATTTGAGATCCTGAGCGTTCAACCACCACAGGAACACTCTTGCCAACAGACCGAGCAAGGTTTACTTCAACATCGGACCAGAGTTTTACATCTTTCCCTGCGAAGCTGACAATCTTGTCTCCTTTTAGGAGACCTGCCTGAGAAGAAGGTGATGCAGGATTTGGATCGGTGCAGTTTGGATTTGCATCAGTTGGCACACAAGTCACAATGTCCTGAACTGTTGAAGTTCTTTCGTAAGAACCAAAACCAGAAAAAAGTACAAGAGCAAGAACTATTGCAATCAATAGGTTGGCGAAAGGGCCACCAAACATGATGATGAGTTTTTTCCATGGTGGTAGCTGGTAAAAAGTTTTACCAAGGTCTTCTTCCGCAATCTCAATCTGCTCTGTTGGCTGAGCTCCTGCAGTTATCTTCTGCCACAAGTTCTTCTTAGCATCAGCGGGTTGGCTAGGTGGAATCATTCCCACCATTTGAATGTAACCACCGAGAGGAATTGCTTTGATTCCGTATTCGGTGTCGCCTCTTTTTCTCGAGAAAAGAGTTGGGCCGAAACCAACCATGTACTTAGTAACTTTGACCCCGAACTTCTTAGCTGGCCATAGATGACCAATCTCATGCAGAGCAATTGAAACTGCTAGTCCGATGAGTAAGAAGAGCCAACCACTGATGCTGTTTATGAAATCCATTTCACTAACCTAACTACACTTACCGACATTCAGCGATTAGTTTCTTTGGGCTATCAGTTGATTTGCAGTTTCTCTCGCCCAAACCTCTGCCTGTAGAACCGATTCAAGGCTCATTGTTTTCTCAGGCTGGTGGCGTTGAACAACTTCCTCAACGATTTCAAGAATCTCTGGAAATGAAATTGTTCGGTCATGGAAAGCATCGACCGCCTGTTCATTTGCTGCGTTATAAACAGCAGGGAAAGTTAGCCCTGCTGATCCGACCTGTCGAGCAATCTTGACTGCCTTGAATACTTCTTCATCCAAAGGCTCGAATGTCCAGGTGTGTGACTTTGTGAAATCGACCGGAGGTGTCACATCATGAATTCGATCAGGCCAAGTCATTCCTAGAGCTATCGGAAGTTTCATGTCTGGCGGTGAACACTGAGCAATGATCGAACCATCGACGAAGCTAACCATTGAGTGAACTACTGATTGTGGATGAACGGTAACTTCAATTCTTTCGAAAGGGACACTGAATAGTAGATGAGCCTCAATGAGTTCAAGCCCTTTGTTCACGAGTGTGGCGGAGTTAGTGGTTACCACTCTTCCCATTGTCCAGGTTGGGTGCTTTAGAGCTTGCTCCGGAGTAACACCCTTTAGTTGTTCTGCGGTGAAGCCTCTGAACGGTCCACCCGATGCGGTAAGGATTAAGGTTGCAACCTCATTGACATCCCCTGCAAGTAAACATTGAGCTAAAGCAGAGTGCTCAGAGTCGACTGGAATAATCTGCCCAGGTGCAGACGCATCAGTGACCAACTTGCCCCCAACAATCAAGGACTCTTTATTTGCCAAAGCAAGACGCTTACCTGTCTTTAGTGTTGCAAGCGTAGGTGCTAGCCCAATGGATCCGGTTATGCCATTGATAACAACATCGGCATCGGTATCTTCAATGAGTCGTGTTGCTGCTTCTGCCCCGATAACAACATTCTTGGAATCCACCCCAAACTTCATGCCTTGCTGGGCAAGTAATTCTTTGTTTGTGTTGCCCGCTAGCCCAACGACCTGGAACTTGTCTGGATTAGCTTCGATAATCTCAAGGGCTTGAGTCCCAATAGATCCCGTGCTGCCTAGGATGATTATCTTTTTCATGTCTCCATCTTGCCATCAACCCTGTATTTCTATGGTCGATGGGCCTTCTAGCAAGATAAATAAGGCAGGCGTAGACTTATTGCATGACCATTGAACAAAAAAGACACCTTGTAACTGCAATCCCAGGCCCAAAATCACAGGCCCTGCACAAGCACCGATTAGAGCACGTTGGCCACGGTGTTGGTACTTCTTTACCTGCTTATATCGAATCAGCTCACGGAGCAATCCTGGTTGACGTCGATGGCAACCAATTCATTGATATGGGTTCAGGTATTGGTGTTACAACCATTGGCCACACCAACCCTGGTGTTGTTGCCGCCGTTTCGGAACAGGTTGCCAAGCTAACTCACACTCTTTTTACCGTAACTCCATACATGCCTTATGTTCAGGTCTGTGAAATCTTGAACAGACACATGCCAGGAAACTTCATCAAGCGCTCTGCTCTGTTCAACTCAGGTGCTGAAGCCGTTGAGAATGCGGTCAAGCTTGCTAGAAAGTTCACCCAGAGAAACGAAATCGCAGTATTCGATCACGCTTACCACGGTAGAACTAACCTGACTATGGCGATGAACTTCAAGAACATGCCATACGCAGATGGCTTTGGTCCATTTGCTGGAAGCGTTACCCACGTTCCTATGTCTTACCCATTCCATGACCCAGAGGGCATGACCGGAGAAGAGGCAGCGACTCGTGCCATCAATTACATGGAAAAGCGCATTGGAGCAAAGAACTTCGCTGCAGTAGTAATCGAACCTATTCAGGGTGAAGGTGGATTCATCGTTCCAGCTCCTGGCTTCCTAAAGACCCTGAGTGCTTGGACACACGCTAATGGAATCGTTTTGGTAGCAGATGAAGTTCAAGCTGGTATTGCAAGAACTGGTCAATGGTTTGCATCTAGTTATGAAGAAGGCTTTGAGCCTGACCTCATGACAGTTGCTAAGGGTATTGCTGGTGGTATGCCTATCTCAGCAGTTGTTGGAAGAGCCGAGATCATGGACTCATCTCACCCAGGTGGAATTGGTGGAACCTTTGGTGGTAACCCAGTTGCAGCCGCAGCAGCACTTTCAGTCTTGAAACAGATTGAAGACGGTGGAGTTCTAGAGAAGGCTCTACACATTGAATCTGTAATGATGGCTCGCCTTCAAGAAATGAAGGCAAAGTATCCAGTTATCGGTGAAATCCGTGGCCGTGGTGCAATGTTGGCAATCGAATTAGTAAACCCAGGTACCAGAGTTCCTAACTCAGCAGCCGTTGATGCAGTAGTCAAGCACTCACACCTAAACGGTGTAGTCATCTTGAATGCTGGAACCTACGGCAACGTAATCCGATTCCTTCCTTCACTAGCAATTAGCGATGAACTCATCCACGATGCCCTAGACGTGGTTGAAGCAGGACTTGCCAAACTCTAAAGCTCAGAAAGATCCAAATGCACTCCTATGCAGACAGAGAAAAACTAGCCAAACTATTTGCAGCCGAGGTGGAGCTTTTCAAGGCTAAGCACCCGGCTTCAGCCAAACTCCATGAAAGCGCCCAGAGCGCTCTTATGGGTGGTGTGCCGATGTCTTGGATGTCCAAGTGGCCAGGTCCACACCCTGTCTATGTAACCAAAGCTAAGGGTTCTAGGTTCACTGATGCTGATGGCATTGAATACGTTGACTTCTGCCTAGGTGACACTGGTGCCATGGTTGGCCACTCCCCTGACGCATCAGTCAAAGCAATTTCAGAGCAGCTAGCTAAGGGAATCACTCTGATGCTGCCAACTGCAGATGCGGCTATCGCAGCACAAACACTTGCCGACCGTTTCGGTATGTCCAAATGGCAGTTCACGCTAACTGCGACTGATGCTAACCGTCACATCCTTCGTTACGCCAGACATGTGTCAGGTAAGCACAAGGTAGTAGTTCACGACTACTGCTACCACGGAACTGTTGATGAAACATTTGCTGTCCTAAATGACCAAGGTGAAACAGTAAGTCGTGAAAACAACATTGGGCCTCAGGTTGATCCGAGTGAAACAACAATTGTTGTTCCATTCAATGACTTAGAAGCAGCTGAAGCAGCTTTTGCAACTGGTGAGGTTGCAGCCATGTTGATTGAACCTGCGATGACTAACATCGGTATCGTGCTACCAGAGCCTGGCTACCTAGAGGGACTTAGAGAGCTTTGCACTCGCTACGACGTAATCCTCATCATTGACGAGACACACACGCTAAGTGAAGGCCCAGGAGGTATGACTGCTCGCAGAAATCTCAAGCCAGATGCAGTTGTGTTGGGTAAGACAATTGGTGCAGGTATTCCTGCGGGTGCGTTTGGTATGACAGCAGAACTAACTGCAAAGATTCAGAAGAGCCTGCACCTTGAACACATTGACGTTGGCGGTGTTGGTGGCACTCTTGCCGGCAACGCACTATCAATGGCTGCTATCGCAGCAACACTGACCAAGGTCCTTACTCCTGAGGCTTTCAAGTCAATGGAAGCACTCTGTGATGTTTGGACTAAGAACGTTCAGGATTTGATTACCAAGTATGGTGCTCCTTGGCAGGTTAGCCAACTAGGTTGCCGAGCTGAATACTCGTTCAGATCAGAAGCTCCAAGAAACGGAAGAGAAGCTGCAGACGCGGATGACTTTGAACTACAGCAGTATCTTCACATTCACGCTCTAAACCGTGGAATCTTAATGACACCTTTCCACAACATGGCTTTGATGTCACCAGCTCACACAATTGAAGATGTCGAAAGACACAGAGCTCACTTCGAAGAAGCTCTTATTTCACTGTTTGCTTAGTGCTTTTTCAATAAACTGCGACGCTTACGCTCGCCATTGATCTGGGTTATTAGCACCAGCAAGATTGCTGCAATAAACACAGCACTTCCAATTACGTTAGCCTCCGCAGGAACACCTCTAGCAGCTGCAGTGAAGACATAGCGAGGGAAAGTCATATCCGCACCAGCATTGAAGTTGGTGATGATGAAATCATCAAAGCTTAACGCAAAGGAAAGAAGTGCTGCTGCTGCAATACCAGGAAGCAATAGCGGAAAGGTGATCTTCCAGAACACTTGTCTTGGGTTAGCGTAAAGGTCTTTACCTGCTTCTTCAAGCACTGGATCTAGGCTGGCAACTCTTGCCTTCACTGTCACAACAACAAAAGACAGACAGAACACAACGTGTCCAATGATGATTGTTCCAATACCCTTTTCAACACCAAGGCTGAAGAACTGAGATGCAAGACCTGCACCTAGAACAACCTCAGGGGTTGCCATAGGTAAGAACAACAAGAGGTTAGTTGATTTACGGAACTTGAAACGATAGCGAACTAGCGCGATGGCAATCATGGTTCCTAGTGCAGTTGCAACAAATGTAGAAACAACTCCAATCAGAACAGAGTTCCCGAAAGCTTCACAAACACCTTCACGGTCACATACGTTAGTCCACTTGTCGAAAGTAAAACCACGCCAAATCAAGTTCGTCTTTAGTGAATCATTGAAGGAGAAGACGAATGTGTAACCAATCGGAATAAGAAGGTAGATGAATGCAAGGACTGCATACAGAGGAAATGCGTATTTACCCAAGCTGAATTTCATTAGAGCAAATCCTCCGTTCCAGACTTCTTGACATAGCCCGCAACCAGAATAAGAATCGCACCCATCAGAAGTACTGACATAGCGGATGCTGCTGGATAGTCATTGATTTGGAGGTAGTTGGCCTCAATTACGTTTCCAAGCATCGCCGTTGAGCTTGAGCCCAAGAAATCACCGGAAGCGTTAATGTAATCACCTGCAATAGGAATAAAGGTCAGTAGTGTTCCTGAGATGATTCCAGGCATTGAAAGTGGAAGGGTAACTTTTCTAAACACTCTTGAAGGTGAAGCGTAAAGATCTGATCCTGCTTCAAGATAACGAGTGTCTAATCTCTCGAGTGACGTGTAGAGAGGAAGAGTCATAAAAGGAATGAAGTTGTAAGTCAGACCAAAGATGACCATGAACGGTGTTCCAACAACATACTGGTCTGAATCTAGAAAACCAATCTGCTGAAGTGTGGTCACAATCCAAGACTCGTTAGAGAAAATCTGCTTCCAAGCCAAAGTTCTCAACAGGAATGAGATAAAAAACGGTGCGATAACAAGGGTAAGCATTAGCTTTTGAAGCAGTGGATAAGGTCTAGCCTTAACCCCAATGAAGTATGCAAGTGGATAAGAAATGACCAAGGCCAGGATCGTTGCTGCTAGTGCGTACCCAAATGATCGCATCATATGCGGGAAGTACTCAGAGATAACTACGAAATAGTTGCTGATCTGAAACGCTGGGACATATGCTCCAAAGCCACCCAGAGGGTCAGGTGCTTGGAGAGACACCATAATCAATGCAATTAGCGGAGTGAGAAAGAATGCTCCCAGGTAGGCCAAGCCCGGTGCGAGTAGCACAATAACTACCTTGCCGGTTTTGCCAGGTTTGATTGCAACCTTTGGCTTACTTGAACTGAAAGCAGCGAATGCCATCTGCGTTAGACCGCTTCAACTGTGTCAGGAAGATCAGCTAGTCCGAATGAATGCTC
>JBIJAB010000003.1:0-28494 GCA_044345975.1 Rhodoluna sp. | reverse complement strand
TCGTAGGTATCTCACCTAACTACTGGGTAGTTATGGTTATCTGGTTTATCGCAGGGGCTGCTAACGCAACCATCAACAGCTACGGCGTTGGAATGATGATCAAGGAAACCCCTCACGAGGTTCAGGGCCGTGTGTTTGCAGCGTTTGGTGCACTTATTTCAGTTGCCAGCATTAGCTCTATGGGCATAGCAGGACTTGCTGTTGGAGCCTTTGGAGTTAGAGAAGTATTCGTGGCTGCAGGCATCGCTGCAGGTGTTGCCTTTTTGCTGCTATTCCCTACTGTCTATAAAGAGCAGATGAAGATTATTAAGGCTAGTTCAGATCTCTAACAGTCTCACCAATGTATAGCTGCTGAGGGCGGCCAATCTTGGTTGAAGAGTCGTGGTTCATTTCACGCCAGTGAGCAATCCAACCCGGCAGACGACCCATAGCAAACAAAGTGGTGAACATTCTGGTTGGGAAGCCCATTGCCTTGTAGATAACACCAGTGTAGAAGTCAACGTTTGGATATAGCTTTCTAGAGATGAAGTATTCATCTGCTAGAGCCGCTGCTTCTAGTTCCTTAGCAATATCTAGTAGCGGATCGCTAACCCCAAGATCTGCTAGAACCTTATCTGCTGTTGCCTTAACGATGGTTGCACGAGGGTCCATGTTCTTATAAACGCGGTGACCAAAGCCCATGAGCTTGATGCCATCTTCTTTGTTCTTCACTCTCTCAATAAACTTCTGCACTGATTCACCAGAGTCTCTAATGTGTGCAAGCATTTCAAGAACTGCTTCGTTAGCTCCACCGTGAAGTGGACCAAACAGTGCCGAAACTCCAGCTGAAACTGAAGCGAAAAGGTTTGCCTGAGATGAACCAACCAAACGAACAGTTGATGTTGAACAGTTCTGTTCGTGATCTGCGTGCAGAACTAGAAGAGTGTCTAGAGCCTTAGTAATAACTGGGTTCTGAACATAAGGTTCTGCCATGTTGCCAAAGCTCATTCTTAGGAAGTTCTCAACATAACTTAGAGAGTTATCTGGATATAGAAGTGCCTGACCTAAAGCGTTCTTATGTGAGTAAGCAACAAGAGTTGGAAGCTTTGCTAGCAAACGAACGGTTGAAAGTTCAACCTGGTAGTCATCGTGTGGGTTAAGTGAGTCTTGGTAGAAAGTTGATAGTGCTGAAACGCTTGCTGATAGCACAGACATCGGGTGTGCTGCCTGAGGCATGGAGTGGAAGATGTTCTTGAGATCTTCGTGAATCAAAGTGTGTCTACTTAGACGCTCTTCCCAATCAGAGAGTTCTTTAGCATTCGGAAGTTGTCCATAGATAAGAAGGTAAGCAGTCTCAACAAAGCTTCTTGATCCTGCAATCTGCTCAATTGGGTAGCCACGGTATCTAAGGATTCCAGCGTCACCATCAATGTATGTGATTGCAGATCTGGTGCTTGCAGTGTTTACGAAACCAATGTCGAAAGCATTTAGCCCGGTAGAAGCATTGAGCTTGGAGAAGTCGATTACAGAGTCACCATCGGTGGCTTGAATAATTGGGAATTCGGCAGTACCGCCTGGGTAGTTCAGGGTGACTTTCGAGTTGTTATCAGCTGACAAAACTTGCTCCTGTGTATCTTTTGACTATTGAGTTAACCCTAGAGCATTGGTCAATCTTGCGGCACCCTCGGCTATTTTCTCGTCGGTAGCAGTGATAGAGAATCTGACGTATTTGCTGCCGCCAGCCTCATAGAACTCGCCTGGCACAACCAAGATACCTAGTTCAGCCATCCTTTGGACAGTTGCCCAGCAGTCCTCCCCTAAGGTTGCCCAGAGATAAAGTCCTGCCTCAGAGTCCGCTATCTCAAAGCCATAAGCCTTGACCGCCTCAAGAAGAACTTCTCTTCTCTTACGGTAAATCTCTCGCTCTGCTGCAACATGTTCTTCATCGCCTAAGGCAACGATCACTGCCTTTTGAACAGGTGCAGGCATGATCAGCCCGCTATGCATTCTGATGTTCACAAGCTCTTTGATTAGATCCTTAGGTCCTGCTGCAAAGGCTGCTCGATACCCAGCAAGGTTTGATTGCTTGCTCAAGGAATAGATGGCTAAAAGATTCTCATAGGAACCATCACAAACTCTTGGATCTAAAACAGATGGGATTCTTGTATCTGCCCATCTACCCCAACCAAGTTCGGCATAGCACTCGTCACTTGCAAGAACCGCTCCTAGTTCACGAGCTCTAATAACTCTTGCCCTCATCTGGTCAACATCGAATACTCGACCGTCAGGATTGCCTGGTGAGTTAATCCAAATCAACTTGGTATTCGCAGGCCACTTCTCTGGATCATCTTCGCTAATGATTTCAGCTCCACACAGAGCAGCTCCAACAACGTAAGCGGTGTATGCAACTGAAGGCTGAATGATGACATCGCCTTTTCCAAGACCAAGCATTAGAGGAAGGAATGAGATGAACTCTTTAGAACCAATGGTTGGCATCACTTCATCAGAGGTAAGAGTTACTCCTCTTCTTCTACCAAACCATTCAGCAACTGCAGTTCTGAACTCTAGGGAACCAGCAGTTGATGGATACCCTGGTGCATTAGTGGAATTCTTGATTGCGTCTTGAATAATCTGAGGGGTTGGATCAACTGGTGAACCAACACTTAGATCAACCATGCCTTGGGAATGCTTTTCAGCTATCGCTTGATAAGGCTTAAGTTTCTGCCACGGATATTCCGGCAAGCGATTAAACATGGACTAGCCCTGAGGTGGCAGAACTTTGATTACTTCGTGGTCGCCTTCGATAGGCCCAGTCTTTGCAGCACCACCAGGAGAACCAACAACACTGAAGAACTCAACGTTGGCTTTGTAATAGTCAGCCCACTGAGCTGGAAGATCATCTTCGTAGTAAATAGCTTCCACAGGACATACCGGCTCACAAGCACCACAGTCCACACACTCATCTGGGTGGATGTAGAGCATACGGTCACCTTCATAGATGCAGTCAACCGGGCACTCAGCTATACAAGCTTTGTCTTTGACGTCAACACAAGGTAGAGCAATTACGTAAGTCACTTAGATAATCCTTTTGTAGTTCTTGGCTTCCATTATCTCTCTAGAAGTGCACTCTTTTGGACCTAGCACGCCATTTTGCGATATCAATCTTTGGAAATACTGCTGCCACGATACAAATAGCCAGTGCAAACAGGACATAGCGGTTGCCATACCTGTCATCAGCGATAAAGGCATCAAAGGTCTCATTTCGAGATAGCCACCAGATGGAGATAATCATGCCTGCATTTAGCAGGTATAGGGCACCTCTTGAATGACGCCAGGTTCTAAGCCCAAAGGCAATAGATGCAGTAGCGCCTAGTGCAAGATAAAGCCCTAGCGGAGACTGTCTATCGTTAGCTGCCACAACATTATGAACAAAAGCTCCTGCGTAACCCAGAATGATTCCCAAAGGCAAGCCAAACAGAGCCCTGAAGGCTGGCTTGAACCAAGGAAGGAAGTTAGGGCTAGCCTGGCGCAAACGCTCAGGATCAGTGAAGTTGAATTCAATACCTGGTGAAACGGAGAAGGTATCTCTCTTTAGCGTTACTTGACTGGCGTGAGCCTGCAGAGCCGCCTTCTTGAGATCTGCAGTCTTTTCTCCGCCGATAGAAACTGTTGCCCTTTCACCAGGTTCTGCGATAACCCAGAAGGTTGGTTTTTTGCCTCTAACCTTTTTGCGATATCTACGCATGGCCATGGCTGTTGCATCATGAGCCTTCTTGTGATCTGGATGACCATAGCCACCTTGAGCGTTATAAGTAATAACAGCATCAGGTTTGAACTCAACCATTGCCTGGAAAATGTCATCTGCAACAACAGGAGTTGAAACAGCGGCTAGAGACATCTGATCTAGTTTCAGTGGAGTTGTTGGAACACCTAGGTTTCCCATTCTCATTCCACTATCAAGATATGCTCTGGTTCCTGCGAACTTGTAATTCTTCACACCAAGAGCGGCCATAGCATTCTTGAGCTCCCCTGCTCTAAAGGCACCCATCGCAGAAAGATTTGCTTCTAAAGACTTAAGCTCTTCAAGTTTTGCTCTGCCTCGTTCACCTCTAGTGAGAGTTAGGAGGAATACTTCTGCTCCACGCAATACGGCATCGGCCATAACGTGCCCAGTCTGAATGGTCTCATCATCTGGGTGGGCATGAACTAAGAAGATTCTTTTGGCGTTGAAAGATTGTTTGGCCATAGACAAATGTTAGTTCAGTTCTACCCGAAGCTACGAACAAGCCCTTAGATATAGGCCAAAACCCCCAAAGCAATAGGCTTTGAGGGTTTATTTGGCACTTAGTTAGCCAGCGTTTTCGTTGGCACGCTTTTTCTGCGAAAGGTTACGAGCACGAATGTTGGCATCCAGTTCGACCTTACGAATACGAGTTGCTTCAGGGGTAACCTCAACACACTCGTCTTCACGAGCAAACTCAAGGCACTCTTCAAGTGACATCTTGCGAGGAGGAGTCAGTGACTGGAACTCGTCGCTAGAAGCGGCACGCATGTTAGTGAGCTTCTTTTCCTTGGTGATGTTCACATCCATGTCATCGGCTCTAGAGTTTTCACCCACGACCATACCTGCATAAACCTCACTGGTTGGCTCAACAAAGAATGATCCACGCTCTTGCAGAGCAATCATCGCAAACGGTGTTGCAACACCTGCACGGTCAGCAATAAGAGATCCATTGATACGGGTAACAATCTCTCCAGCCCATGGCTCATAGCCTGCTGAGATGGCGTTAGCGATACCGGTTCCCTTGGTTGAAGTTAGGAATTCGGTTCTGAAACCAATAAGTCCACGAGATGGAACTAGGAACTCCATGCGAACCCAACCGGTTGAGTGGTTAACCATGTTCTTCATGCGACCCTTACGAGCTGCAAGCAACTGAGTCATAGCCCCTAGGAATTCTTCAGGAACGTCAATGGTTAGATCTTCAACAGGCTCGTGGAGCTTGCCATCAATCTTCTTTGTAACTACCTGAGGCTTACCAACAGTTAGTTCGTAACCTTCACGACGCATCTGCTCAACCAAAATAGCTAGAGCAAGTTCACCACGACCCTGAACTTCCCAAGCATCTGGACGCTCAGTAGGAAGAACTTTTAGAGATACGTTACCGATAAGTTCACGGTCCAAACGATCCTTCACCAGACGAGCTGTAACCTTAGCTCCCTTGACACGACCAGCCATCGGAGATGTGTTGATACCAATGGTCATCGAGATAGCAGGGTCATCAACAGTAATCATCGGTAGTGGACGAACATCGTTTGGATCAGCAAGAGTTTCACCGATGGTGATGTTTTCAATACCAGCTACCGCAACAATGTCACCAGCAGAAGCTGATTCAGTTGGGAAACGATCCAGTGCTTTGGTCTTTAGAAGCTCAGTGATCTTCACGTTCTGAGTGGTGCCATCTTGACGAACCCAAGCAACCTGCTGGCCCTTCTTGATAGTGCCGTTGAAGATACGAAGAAGAGCAAGACGACCTAGGAAAGGAGAAGCGTCAAGGTTAGTTACGTGAGCCTGAAGTGGAGCTTCATCGTCATAGACAGGAGCTGGGATGTGCTTCAAGATTGCACCGAATAGTGGCTCAAGATCTTCGCTGTCTGGCATAGCGCCATCGGCAGGCTTGTTCAAGCTAGCTCGGCCCGCACGACCTGATGCATAAATAACTGGAAGTTCAAGAATGCTGTCAATGTCAAGATCAGGAACATCTTCATGAATATCTGATGCAAGACCTAGAAGAAGATCGTGTGTTTCTTCAACAACCTCATCGATACGAGCATCAGGACGGTCAGTCTTGTTGACCAAAAGAATAACGGTGAGGTTAGCTTCAAGTGCCTTACGAAGTACGAAACGAGTCTGCGGTAGCGGACCTTCAGAAGCATCAACTAGAAGAACAACGCCATCAACCATAGATAGACCACGTTCAACTTCACCACCGAAGTCAGCGTGACCTGGGGTGTCGATAACGTTGATGGTAATTTCTTTACCGTCAGCTGAAGCACCCTTGTAGGCGATAGCTGTGTTCTTGGCAAGGATGGTAATACCCTTTTCACGCTCAAGATCTCCTGAGTCCATCATGCGCTCGCCTAGTTGGGCGTGATCGCTGAAAGAGCCTGTTTGGCGAAGCATGGCATCAACCAAAGTGGTCTTGCCGTGGTCAACGTGAGCCACAATTGCTACGTTACGGATATCATCTCTTGTTACTTGGGCCATTACTTTGGGTCCTTTAGGGCGTTGTTCAGCGCAAAACGAGTAATCACTTCAACGCTTGATTATTTGTGGCTTCGGGCAAGCAAGTGCAAGAGCCTTAGTGTCTCAAGTCTAACCGAGTAAGCCCTAAAAGTGACCTTTCGGTTAGATAAGAGAGTTAGTGCTAGTTACTTACCTATAGAGCCCATTAACTTGGCTCTAGCCTCTCGACGCTTCTTCTGTTCCTTAGGATCTGGAACAGGCACAGCTGCCAGGAGGCTCTTGGTATAGAGCTCGGTTGGGTTGTTTAGAACCTGGTCACGGGTACCAACTTCAACTAACTTACCGTTCTGCATAACTGCTATTCGATGAGCCAGAATCTCAACTACGGCTATATCGTGGCTAATAAACAGGCAGGCAAACTTGAGTTCTTGTTGTAATTCTTGAAGTAACTCAAGGAATCTGGCCTGAATAGACACATCCAAGGCTGATGTTGGTTCATCCGCAATCAACAGGTTAGGACTTAGGGCTAGAGCTCTAGCAATACCCACTCTTTGTCGCTGTCCACCAGATAACTCGTGAGGGTAGCGGTTTCTATAAGAGCGAGGTAGTTCAACCTTGTCCAGTAGATCTTCAACCATCTTGTCTAAGACTGCACCTCTGGCAACATTAGCCAAAAGCAATGGCTCACCAATGCTTTCGCCAATAGGAAGTCTTGGGTTCAGAGAGGAGGCAGGGTCTTGGAAAACAATTCCAGTGCTCTTTCTAACATCTGCTAAGTCTCTAAGGCTTGCTCCACCGATTTCTTTGCCATCGATGGTTATCGAACCAGACTTGATTGGAAGTAGCCCAATGGCTGCTCGACCAACCGTTGTCTTACCGGAACCAGATTCACCAACTAGACCCAACACTTCACCTGGCATGATGTCAAGGCTCACAGAGTCAACAGCAACAAACGCTTTTACTTTGCCACGCTTTGGATATTCAACGATTACATCTTTGAGAGATAGGACTGGTGCTGACGTGCTGTCTGCTCTTGAAAGAATGCGAGTTGAAACTGAACCAAGTTTAGGAACGGAGCTCAACAATGAAATCGTGTATTCGTGCTTTGGCTTGTTGAAAACCTGATCTGCAGTTCCCTCTTCAACCGTTACACCATCCTTCATCACCATGATGCGATCAGCTAGGTCAGCCACCACACCCATATCATGGGTGATAAGTAAAACAGCTGAGTTCAGTTTGTCTTTGAGGTTTCTAATCAAATCCAAGATCTCGGCCTGAACGGTTACATCGAGTGCTGTTGTTGGTTCATCAGCCACAAGTAGCGAAGGATTACAAGCAAGAGCTTGAGCAATCATTGCTCGCTGTCTCTGACCACCAGATAACTGATGAGGATACTTATTGAAAGAATCTTGAGGATTAGGTATTTCAACCATTCCAATTAGTTCAATCGCTCTTTCCTTGGCAGCTGCCGGAGAGATATCTAAATGAGCACGAAGAGTTTCAACAATCTGGAATCCAATTGTGTATACCGGGTTCAATGCAGACATAGGTTCTTGGAAGATGTAGGCAACTTCTCGACCACGGAACTTCCTCAAGGTAGCAGGACTAGCGCCTTGCATTTCCATTCCCTTAACAAGAACAGAACCTCTGGTCCTAGCGTTCTTAGCAAGTAGACCCATCAAACCAAGAGCGGAAGAGCTCTTACCTGATCCTGACTCACCAACGATGGCGAGAACTTCACCTGATTTGATACTGAAGTTCATGTCCACTACTGCTGGATACCAAGTGCCATCAACTAAGAAGTCAACTTCATACTTCTTAACTTCAAGAATTGCTTGACTGGAGTTTGTAAGAGATTGGTTAGCTTCAATTGCAGCAGCCTTGTCTGAACCGCTTGAACCTTTAGCTAGTTTGCTTCGCTTGATTCTTTCAGTCTGTCTTGGATCAAAGGCATCTCTTAAACCATCACCGATGAAGTTGATGCTCAAGGCAATAATCACAATGAAGACACCTGGCATCCAAAATAGCCACGGTCTCGTGCTAAACGCGGCTTGGTTTTCAGAAATCAAAAGCCCAAGCGATACATCGGGAAGTTGAACACCAAAACCAATGAAGCTCAATCCTGTTTCAAGCAGGATTGCAGAAGACATCAGTAGCGTTGCGCTAACAATCACAACACCTAGAGCATTAGGAAGAATGTGCTTGAAGATGATTCGTGGGTTCTTTGCTCCAGCTACTCTTGCAGCATCAACGAACTCACGTTCGCGAAGACTCAGGAACTCACCTCGCACTAACCTTGCCAAGCCTGTCCAAGCGAATAGGCCTAGGAATACAGCAAGAACAAATGAACCTAGGTTGCCAACTGCTCGACCGATAACTGCACCGACAACAACTACAGGGATTGTGATGATTAGATCGGTGAATCTCATAAGAAGGGCGTCTACCCACTTACGGTAGAAACCTGCAATCGAACCAATGGTTACACCTATAAGGGTTGATACTCCACCCAAGATGAACATAACCATCAATGACTGCTGAGTTCCACGCATAACGCGAGCAAAGCCATCTCGGCCAATTTCATCTTGACCGAATGGATGATTACCCAAACCAGACAAACTAAAAGTTGGCTTTCCAGAGTTTTCTACTGGACTGGTTTCAATCCAGTCGTAAGGCCACCAACCATTAATCTTCACTGTGAATGGGCCAGCTCCAAAATCTAAACCAACTGAGCTGAATGCCAGGACAATAACTGAAGCTAAGACTCCAATTGAGCCAACCGCAGCTTTGTGCTTTCTGAAACGCTTGCGAACTAGCTGTCCTTGGCTTAGGCCCTTTTCCAAATTGTTAGTACTCATGTTTAACTAACTCGAATTCTTGGGTCTAGAAGGGAATAAACAATGTCAGCAATCAAGTTGAAAACAACTGCGACAAGGCTAGTAACTAGGAAGAAGCCCATCACCGGATTCAGATCAACTCTCTTCAGTGATTCAACAAAGAGTGAACCCATACCGCTCCAGCCGAAGACTGTTTCAGTAATGACAGCTCCTCCAACAATTCCAGCAAAATCAAAAGCAACCAGAGTTGTCATCGGAATCAAAGAGTTTCTGAAAGCATGTCTCATAACAACAGTTCTTTCATTCAAACCCTTAGCCCTAGCGGTTCTAATGAAGTCCTGATTCATGATTTCTAACATGCTTGCCCTGGCGTAACGGGTGTAACCTGCAAAACCAATAAGCAATAGTGCAAGCGTTGGTAGAAGTAAGTGAGTGAAAGAGTCCACACCTTGAACCCAGAAGCTTGAAACCAAGTTAGGAGTCTGTGAACCTACGGTTGCGAAAGGTCTGCCATTGATGAAAGAGCTTTCTGAATAAGGCTTCCAAGCTTGCATAAATCGATCTAGGGAAACAACCGCTGTCATAGCAAACCCAGCAAGAGCAGTTGTTCTAGCAACAGCATGCTTGTCTTCCCCACCGAAGTAGAAACCTATTACCCAGCCAATTAGGGACATGGCGATAAAGATAAGAACCAAGAGAATCGGGCTCACAAACAGTGAAACCATGTTGAATGGAATCCAGATCGCCAAACCAATGGCGACCTGAACTAAGGCTAGATTTCTCGCTCGTTTATTCTCAAGACCTACAGAAATAGCTGTTATCAGAAGAGCAAGCCCTGACCCAATCACTGCTCCTGCGAACATTCCGATGCCAGGATTATTGAACCAGTTGCTCCAAACCAAAGTCTGGATTAGCCCAATGCTTCCCGCAAAAGCGGTTGCGAAAACAATGAGAAGTTTCTTTCTATTGCCTTGGATGATTCCAGCCCAGAAGAATCCGGTAACTATTCCTATGGCAAGTAGTGCTGGCCATTCAATCTGTGGATTCTGTAGGAAGTCGTTGAACCCAATTGCAAGATACTGCTTCAAGAGAATTGCAACCCAGAACACAGGTAGTGAGAAGAAGATGAAAGCAATCAGGGTGACGCTGTAGTCAAATCTGCTGTACTGTCTAAGCGCAGTCAAGATACCAACGGTGATACCTATTGTGATGGCAATGAAAGTTGCTGTGGTAACCAATTGAAGAGTTGAAGAGATTGCTGCTCCAACAAGGTCTGTTACGTCTTGGCCGTTTAGGTTCTTACCTAAATCAAATTGGCCGATAAAAAGCTTTAGAACACCAGCGAGCCAGATGAAGTATCTGAGGAACGGGTTCACATCAAGATTCAGAAGTTCAACTCGACGAGCAATTAGCTCTTCTTTGTTTCTAGCAGTCGAGGTTCTTAGATCCTCAAGGGGATCTCCTGAGTACGCAGTTAGCACATACATAAAGTAGGTAGCTGCGAACAGCACCAAAAGTGTTACGCCTAAGCGTTTGAGGATAAAACTTAGAAAGGTGTTCATTTAGATCTGTCTATTCTTTAGGGAGGGTCAAGGTGGGAAGAAACCAATTGATTTCTCCCCACCTTGCAGTGCTTTAGCTAGAAACTAGCCTTGAACAGCATTTCCCTTGGCAGTCCACTCCCAGAAGTTCCAGAAGAACATCGGAGCTAGTGGAGCAGGCACAACGCCTTCTACCTTGTTTGAGTTCCAAGCAGTGATACCTGGGAACTGGAAGATGGTTACACCGTAAGCATCAGCCCATAGTTCCTTTTCGGCGTCAAGCTTTAGAGCAATCTGCTTCGCAGGATCCATTTCGGTCTGGATTGACTCATAAGCTGCGTCAACCTTTGCGTTTGAGTAACCGTTTAGGTTGTTTCCGTTTCCAGTCTGGAAAGTAGAAATTGAACCTGATACTCCAAGGCTGGTCATCTGCCACGCAAACTCAACTGCGTCGTAGGTACCTGAACCTAGAAGTGATCCCCAGTTCTCGTCACACTTGTTGATTACGTTGAAGCCAGCCTTCTTAGCTGATTCCTGGATTAGAGCGAAGGTGTTTGCTCTACGAGTGTTTGAACATCCGTATAGCCACTTAACATCAACCTTGCTAACTCCAGCCTTCGCTAGAAGAGCCTTAGCCCCAGCAATGTCAACAGCTGCATACTCAGATGAACCGTTGCCAGCTGCAATCTCGTCGTAACCAGCAGCACCAGGCAAAGTTGTCTGTGAGTTGACAACGTTAGCGTTGGCGTTGATTGGCTTGATTAGCTTGTCAACGATGTCCTGACGAGGAATGGTCTTCAAGAACGCCTGTCTGACAGCTAGAGCCTTAGCTTCGTCGCCACCATATGTTGCAGCATCGAATGGACCCTTGTTGTTGAAGGTTAGGTCGATGTGCTCGTAGGTTGAGTCAGGTGTGCTTGCAAAAGTGATTCCCTTGCTAACAACATCGCTTGCTTCTAGAGCAGTAACGATGTCTGCAGTTGCTTGTGGAGAAATAATGTCTACTTCACCGTTAGCAAGAGCTGTTACAGCTGCTAGTGGGTCAGCAATGATACGAACTGTGATCTTCTCAATCTTTGGTGATGGACCCCAGCTGTATCCTGCACGAGCAGTAAGAGTTACGTACTGGTCCTTTACAAGATCAGTCACAACATAAGCACCGTTAGATACCAATAGTGAGGTGTCTTCAGGCATGTCCATGAAGTCGTAAGCTGTGCTCCAAGCAGTTGCGATAGGAGCTAGAACTGCAGAATCATTAGCAGCAATAGCATCAAGCAACTTCTTCTTTGCATCAGCAGCACTTAGTGCCTCATCCTTGAATGCCTGCTGAACTGTTACGTGAGCAGATACACCAATACCAAAGTTCAACTCCCAGTCAACAACAGGCTTGTCATAGACAAGTGTCAATGAGCGGCCGTCATCGCTGATAGTTGGGGTCTTGGTAATAAGTGATAGATCTCCACCACATGAAGCTGAGTCGAAGAACACTCCTGCATCAAGTTCATCCTGGTTGGTGATTTCACCGGTGTTCTCGTCGTAAACAGGCTCAACGTTGTTGAAGTTACAACTGTTGGCTGCCCAAGCAAGCATCATGTCTGCTGCATCAACTGCAGTTTCATCTGACCAGGTAACGCCAGGCTTAACTGTGTACTTGATTGTGAGTGGGCTGTCTGAAACCTTTTCGTAAGTTCCGAACTGTTCATTCTTGATTAGCTTTGGCTCTGAATCGTAGTAGTTGAATCCTGAGTTAGCTAGGTACAGAATGTTGTTGTTTGCAGTTGCATTTCCATTACTGGTAGCACTGTTTGCTGAATAGAATGCTTGGTTCCAAGCTACTGAAATGGTTGAGCCAGCGACAACATCGCTTGCCCCTGTTGCACAACCACTCAATGCTGTGGTCACTGCAGCAACTGCTGCAACAACCATTGAGGTGCGTTTGAACTTCATAATCTTTCTCCTAATTTAGGTTTCGGCTTCGTTGAAGCCATGTTGAAACCTTACTCCTATTATTGGTAAACAGGAACAAGTGCCCTTACGAGCCCAAATTAGGGTTTGATTAGTTGGGTTTTACTCTCCGATTGAAGCCAAAAGCTTAGCTCTAGCCTCACGACGCTTCTTCTGCTCCTTAGGATCTGGAACAGGCACAGCAGCCAGCAGGCTCTTGGTGTATAGCTCGGTTGGCTTGTTTAGAACCTGATCACGAGGACCAACTTCAACTAGCTTTCCATACTGCATAACTGCAATGCGGTGAGCCAAGATGTCAACAACACCAATATCGTGAGTAATGAACAAACAAGCGAACTTTAGGCGGTCCTGAAGTTCAGTCAGTAGCTCTAGGAAACGAGCCTGAACCGATACGTCAAGAGCAGAAGTTGGCTCATCAGCAATAAGAAGCTTTGGAGATAGAGCAAGTGCACGAGCAATACCGACACGCTGCTTCTGACCACCAGATAGCTCGTGAGGGTAACGGTTACGGTATGAACGAGGAAGTTCAACAGAGTCTAGAAGCTCTTCAACACGGTTGTTTAGATCTTCACCACTTGCTTCACCAGCAAGGAACAAAGGCTCACCGATGCTCTCACCGATTGGTAGGCGAGGGTTTAGCGATGAAGAAGGGTCCTGAAACACAATACCTGTGTCGCGACGGATTACCTTTAGTTCCCTCATCTTCTTGCCCGCAATGTCGTTACCTAGGATCTCGATAGAACCTGAGTGAACTGGAAGAAGACCGATAGCTGCACGACCTACGGTGGTCTTACCTGATCCTGACTCTCCTACTAGACCTAGGATTTCACCTGGTTGGATAGAGAATGAAACGCCATCGACAGCACGGAATGCAGGAATGCGTCCACGCTTTGGATACTCAATTACTAGGTCCTTGATCTCAAGAACTGGCTGGGCCTTAGTGGCTTCAGGTGCTAGCGTACGAACCTTTAGTGAACCAAGCTTCGGAACTGCAGCAAGAAGAGCCTGTGTGTATGGGTGCTTTGGCTTGTTGAAGATGATGTCTGAAGTGTTTTCTTCAACTGTTAGACCGTCCTTCATAACAAGGATTCTGTCGCTGAGGTCAGCAACAACACCCATGTCGTGAGTAATCAAAAGAACAGCAGAGTTCAACTTGTCCTTTAGGTTACGCATTAGGTCAAGAATTTCAGCCTGAACAGTAACGTCAAGAGCAGTTGTCGGCTCATCGGCAATCAAAAGTGATGGGTCACAGGCCAACGACTGGGCAATCATTGCACGCTGACGCTGACCGCCTGAAAGCTGGTGAGGGAACTTGTCGAATGACTTCACTGGATCTGGAATTTCCACCATAGTCAGAAGTTCAATAGCTCGATCTCTAGCCTCGCTAGGTCCCATTTCGTAGTGGTTACGAAGAACCTCGACGATCTGGAAACCAACTGTGTATACAGGGTTCAGAGCTGTCATAGGCTCCTGGAAAATGTAAGCAACTTCTTTACCTCTGTACTTACGAAGCACGTGAGCTGGCTGGTTCAACATCTCGACACCCTTGACCTGGACGCTTCCTGAAGAGCGAGCGTTAGGTGCAAGAAGGCCCATCAGACCCATAGCTGTGGTTGACTTACCAGAACCTGACTCACCAACAATGGCAAGCACCTCACCAGCTGCAACCTCGAAGTTCATGTCGATAGCTGCTGGATACCAGACACCCTCAACCCAGAACTCAACATTGAAGTTCTCGACTTTTAGAATCGGATCTTTAGTTGCCATTAGATTAAATACCTTCCTTAGTGACTGCTGCTTTTGAATCTTTGGTGCTGCTTGTTGTAGTCTGGCCATCATGCCTGACAAATATGTTTATCGCCCTAGAACTAACTGGGCTTACCTTGCTTTGGTGCTTGTTATCTGTGGTCTTGCTGCTGGTTCTTTCTATGCAGCAGGCATGGTTAATGAAGGCAACATCGCCGTCATCAACAGCCTTGCCGCAGTTGTTATCTTCTGGGTTTTGATTGTTCACCCAAAGGTTGTTTTCACGAACACTGGAATCGAGATTCATAATCCATTCAGAACGGTAAAAATCGGTTGGCTGAGAGCTGATGACTTTGTAACCAAATACTCTTTCACCGTTCTGGTCAAAGAATCCAAGTTCTCCGCTTGGGCTGCCCCAGCTGCTAACCGATTCATCACCAGAAGATTTCACAACACTGACTACAGAGGAACTGGCTTGGAGACCAGAAAGGTTATCGCTCCTAGCGACTCCCCCAAATCCGAATCCGGTGTTGCCCTCATCCTTGCCAACAAGCACAGTCAAGATGCCATTCAAAAGGGTACGGCTAGCGATCACCTGGTCAAACAGCTGAACTGGCTGACCATTGCCGCTAGCTTGAGCAGCGTAGCTGTTCTGCTCTTTACCCTTAGTCAATGATTCTTCCCTTTATTTCTAACGCTTGTTTACTGCGTCGCGAGTGCTGGTTTTAGCTAAGAAGTCCTTACGGTTGATTCTTCTTGACTGACGTGGGTCGAACGCATCGCGAAGACCATCACCAATAAAGTTGATGCTCAATGCGATAGCAATAATGATTACACCTGGCCACCAGAACAACCATGGTGCATAGATGAACTCACCCTGGTAGTCGTTGATCAAACGTCCTAGGGAGACATCTGGCGGCTGAACACCGAAGCCCAAGAACGAAAGTCCTGTCTCAATCAAAATCGAGCTAGAAAGCAGAAGTGTGGTGGAAACGATGATTACACCAACAGAGTTAGGCAGGATGTGCTTGAAAATGATTCTTCTGTTTGATGCTCCTGCAACTCTTGCTGCATCGACGAATTCCCTTTCACGCAGGGTTAGGAACTCTCCACGCACCAGCCTTGAAAGACCAGTCCAAGAGAACAAACCTAAGAACACTGCCAAAGGTAATACACCAAAGTTTCCTAGGTTGTAACCGATAACAGCACCGATAAGAATAACTGGGACTGTGATGATGAAGTCTGTGAAACGCATCATGACTGCGTCAATGATTCCACCGAAGAAGCCAGAAACAGCACCCATCACGGTTCCGATGATTCCAGCTAGGCCACCAATCACAACCATGATCATTAGAGAGATTTCAGAACCTCTCATGACCAAGGAGAAGTAGTCTCTTCCGTTTGGCAGCTGACCCATTGGGTGATCAGGGCTAGGACAGCCTGTATCACAGCTTCCAGGAGGAAGGATGTCTTCGTGAGAATACTGCCACCAACCTGGGATGCTGATTTTGTTTTGCTCAGTTCCAAGGTGGATACCTGCAGCTGAGTAAACAAAGATTGTGAAGAAGATCATGAAGATAAGACCCGCAATAGCAGGTTTGTGCTGGAAGAATCTCTTCCTAATGATCTGCCCTTGGCTTAGACCTGCAACTTGAATGTTCTCGCTACCGGTCTCGCTGCCTTCCATAGGTGCAGCAGTGTTTTTCTTTTTACGAAGGTTTGCCATCAGATTCTCTACTTTCTAATTCTGATTCGAGGGTCAAGGGCTGAATAAATGAGGTCAGCTGCCAGGGTTGCCATAACTGCAAGGAACGCACTGATACTGAAGGTTCCCATAAGCAGGTTAAGGTCCTGAGTCACGATTGCTTCGTTAGCAAGGCTTCCCATACCTCGCCAACCGAATACGGCTTCTGTAATAATCGCTCCACCAACTAGACCAGCGATATCGAAGGCAATCAAAGTTGTTAGAGGGATCATTGCGTTTCTAAGTGCGTGACGAAGAATAACTTCACGCTCCGGCATACCCTTCGCACGAGCGGTGCGGATGTAGTCCATGCTCAACACCTCAAGAATAGAAGCTCTTGAATAACGAAGGTAACCAGCGAATGAAATAAGAGTTAGAGCTGTTGTAGGAAGTATCAAGTGAGTCAATAGGTCTAGGTTAACAATCCAGAAGTCGTTTGATTTCAAGGTGATGTTGTATGAACCCATAGTCTCAATTGGGCGACCACCTGATATTTCGTAATAGGCATCCCACGATTGCATCAGTTTGTCCAGAACAGTGAAAAGACCCACGAACAAAGCTGAAAGCATTGACACTCTGATCACTGGACCCTTGTCAATCTTTGTGAAGAAGTATCCAATGAAGTAGCTGGATGAAAGCATAAGAAGCGCAAAGGCGACCATCAACTGATAGTTAGTTCCAGGTCCTGCCAAAGCGTTGAATGGGTAGTACACAGCCGCACCAAGTGCTACCGAAGTAAGACCTGCACCTAAAGCCTTCTTGTTTGCTAGACCGCTTAATACGTGAGTAAATCCAACTGCGCAGGATGCACCAAGGATGGTGATTCCAAAGATACCCAAGCTTGGGTAACGGAACCATTCTGTGGCACCTGCAACGAAGAAGATTGCAAAAACTGACACGAATGAAGTACCGAACGTAATCATCACTCTTCGCCTATTACCGCTGACAAAGCCTGTGATAATCACCGCCAATATCGTGGCTATAACCAGATTCGAAGCCAGGTCTATCGTGGGCCTCGCTAGGAAGTCATTGAACTGAATCGCCATGAACTCCTTTAGCAAAACTGCGACCCAGAAAATAGGAAGAGAGAAAAGCAGGAAAGATAGGAATGTTAGTGAGTAGTCAAGTCTTGAGTACTGACGAATAGCACTTAGAACACCGAAGGTAATTCCCAAAACGATGGCCAAGATTGTTGAGATTGTCAGCAAGCGAATCGTCATAGGAATCGCTGCAGCTATCTGATCAGCAACTGGGAGTCTGAGCAATACTGTGTTACCGAAGTCTGGAGTTCCAGTAGCAAGACCAAGTGCTTTCTGTAGCCATAGGAAGTAACGTGCCGGTGGCGGCACATCTAGCTGCAGTGCCGCAGTTAGATCGGCGATGATCGCATCCTTGTTAGGGTCATTGGACTCACGAAGTCCTGCAAGAGGATCACCGGAGTATGCGGCAAGTTGATATGTGAGGTAAGTGGACCCAAACAAAATCAAAAGGGCAAGAGATATTCTTCGACCAATAAAAGCTAGCAATTGCTGTCCGTTCTATTTATTCTTTCAGGCAATAGTCCTTGCAATAGTTTACTTAAAATTCACGCGCGGTATCCGCAACTAACTTTGAGAATTACCTGTTAAAAGATTTTTGGCGGCACCCCTTTCGGAGTACCGCCAAAAATCAGGTTCTTTTTCTAAACCATAACTAAATAGTTATGAATTAGTGACCAAGAGCCCAGTAGTTCCAAGTGGTGTTCGGGTTCAACGGACTTGGGACTACACCCTTAACATCCTTGTTCCACGCACCAACACCTGGCCACTGGTACAGCTGAATGGTCCAGAAGTTTGACCATAGCAACTTCTCAGCAGCAACCTTTTCAGCAATCAACTGAGTAGAACTTAGAAGGTTCTCGAATCTCCTGATCTGGGTGTCAAGAGCTGGATCGCTCCAACCTGCACGGTTGTTTGATCCTTCAGTTGTGTACTGGAATGCATAGCCTGTCTGTGAGATTGACGACTTTGACCATGCAAATAGCTGCAAGTCGTAGTTGTTACAGTTAATCAAGACAGACCAAGAAGTAGTAGCAACGTTTGTAACCTTGATACCAACCTTGTCAGCCTGTAACTTAACCTGCAGAGCAATGTCAACACGACGAGCCGCAGTGCTTGTTAGCATGCTGACGCTGATGCTGTCAGAGCCTGGGCCTGCTTGTGGGTAGTACTTTCTCATAAGAGCAAGTGCTGCTGCATTTCTAGTGTTCTGGTCTCTAGAGAACTCAGCTACGACTGCGCTGTTTCCAGCAACAACCTTTGTGTAGTCAGTTTCTGTAATCAGTGAGAAAGAGCTGTTTAGCAATGGTGAGTTGCCAGTGAATCCAGGATCAAAGATCTTTCCAACGTATGTGTTGGCGATTGTCTGACGAGGAACTACTAGCAACATAGCCTTACGAAGGTCTTTTGCCCTTTGTGTGTTTCCCTTGAAAGGACCGTCGTATGGTGCAGCACAGTTACCTTCTGAGTTAACAGTGCTGTTCACAGCAAGAGAGCTTCCAGATCTGATGTCGAAGTGCTCGTACACAGCCAAGTTGAATCTCGATGTTGCGATGTCTGAGTCACCGTTGATTGTTGCCCAGAATGCTGCAGTTGCTTCACCTGAGTAAACGTCAACTTCACCGTTCTTGATGGCTTGACCTACTGCGTTAGCGTTGAAGGTTGTACCTGTAGCTGGGAACTTGAAGATCAAACGCTCCATGTTTCCAGTTCTCTTTGGTGCTCCACCAAGTGCGCCTAGTGGGTTTCTCTCCAAAGTACATGAAGAAGGACCACAAGCAGTTAGCTGCATTCCACCGTTAGAGATAAGCAGTAGAGGGTTAGTGCTTGAAGTCACTGTGGTGATGTTCCAAGCAGTTGACCATCTGTCAGCCATTCTTCCCAAAAGTGAACGAGCAGCAGTTCTGTCTTCTAGAGCAGCTTCGTAGTCTTCATCAGTTGATGGAGGAAGAGCTTCATATGCTGTGTAGAAGGCGCTTTCAAACTCTGCCTTGTATGCAGCGTTTGTACGTGCAGTCTGAAGGCTTCTCTTACCCTTTGCAAGACCAACTAGGGCGTGAACAGCGCTTGGGCCAGGTCCCTGGATCTGCCAGTCTGGCATGAACTTAGCGTAGCTAATGGTCACAGAGTAGTTGTCGTCGCTCAAGTTATATGAGTTTGCTCTTGTGTTGTTGTCAGTAGGTCCACCGTATCCAAGTGACTTGAAACGGTTGGTAACTACACCAACGCTTGGGTCACCCAAACCAGCAGCCTTTGAGAACTCGCTGCTTGTGATTGCGTGGCTTAGAAGAAGATCCTGACCAGTAATAAGTGTTCCGTCAGACCACTTCAGACCCTTCTTGATTGTGTAGGTTACCTTGAAACAACCAAACACTGCGTTTGTCGCACAAGTGTTCTGGGTGATCTTGAAGGTACCAAAAGCTGTGTTACGAATCAGCTGAATCTTGTTGTTGTAGTAAGTAAATCCGGCACCTGTTGGAGCCATAACTTCTACGTTAGTAACAAGGTTTCTTCCCGCAACTGACGAGTTAAGACCAGAAAGTGTGTTACCCGATTGGGCAATCACGGTCTTGTTAGCAGCAGTTGCATTCGCTGGAGAGAGGCTTAGGCCTGTTACTCCAAGAATAGAAACTGCGACTAGGGCTACGCCCTTGACCAGGTTTTTCTTCATTGTTTCTCCTTATTTATTTAGGTACAGGTATGCCAAAATCGCTTTCAGCCCACAAGTTCCTTGGGTAATGAAACTTTATAACTAAAAACACACCTCACATATGCATTTCTGTCAAATCGTTACATTTCTTTACACAACTGAAACCTATTGATTTTCATAGGCTTTTTGGGGATTGTGGCATGTTGTTCAGGCAAGACGGATCTCGGTGTTATTGTTATGGAACGCTCAACCGAGCTAAGTTGCTTTTTGCAGGGAAAACTGGTGAAAACCCAGTGCTGACCCGCAACCGTAAATCGACTAAACCCAGTGTTTATAAGGGATTTAGGCCCGATGAGTCGGAATGCCTGCCTAAAACAATGACTCCAAAACAAACCGTCGTGGTCTACGGGTGGAGTCGGGTAAGTACCTTTACCCGTCTATCGCACAAGGATCGCACACACCGAAAGGGTTGCGATGTCAACAAAAACAAAGGAAGTGCGCCTTTTCGCACTATTAATAGCAGCAATCACCTCTATCTCACTATCCCTAGCAGGCTGTTCAAGCCCTGCCGAGGTCTTGGATAAGAACCCAGCTACAAGCAAATTCGTCCTAAATGCCTTCCAGGACGGCCAGTTCCTTGACCCGTTTGAGGAAGGTAAAGCGGACATGGGTCTAACTCTGGAAGCTATTGCCAATCTGAGCACTTTGGGATACAGCGAAGCTGACCTAGAAAAGCCAATCAACTGGGCCAAATCCAACACAAGCATCCTTGGTTCGACTGGTCTAAAGGCAAACTACGTATTTACCTCGTATGTTGCTGGTTTCTCTGAGGATCCCTCAGTCGTCGCTCAACTTCAAATCATGAAAGATGCAATTGCAGCTGATGGAACTGTAAAGGACACCAACAACTTCGCATATGGATATGTAGTCTTCGCTCTACTTGCTAGTGGAAAGACCGACCTTGCAAACCAGGTTGCACTAAAGATGATCAGTAACGCTGAGGTATCAGGTGGTTACAAATACACCAGAGGCGACACCCAGAGTTTCGAGTCAGCCGATGTTACTTCTATGTCTCTAATGGCCATTCAAGCAACACTTGGTCTAGGCTCTGAAGAAGACGAAACAGCAAAGCAGTTCTCGATTGAAAAGTCCAGAGATTGGCTGCTGAGGAATCTTGTTGGTGGCGAACACTATTTTGCTTGGGATAACTACGATCTAGCTGGCACTTCTTTTGGAATCATGGCTTTGATTTCAACAAATCAAGATGTAACAATGCCTCAGGCTTGGCTTGCAGCCAGAATCAACAAAAAAGACTCCGGTATTCCATCTCCATTTAGTGGAGATGCAAGCGATGTCTTCACTACTGTTCAGGCTCTGCTTGCACTATCGGGAATTACTTTTGCTGATGCTTTAGACAAAATCAAAGCCGACGGCGCTAACTAACAAAAATGAGATCCTTCGTCAGATTTAGCCTTATTGGGCTAGTCGCACTCGTTGCCATTGGTTTTGTTGTCAATCAACAGCAAACCAGTGGCGACGGGGACGAAGTCTTACCCACTGTGACTAATGGTCAATGTGTTGATTCGGGTACCAGCTTGATAGTTGACTTTGGAACTGGTCAGTCACAACAGCTGATTGAGAAGTGCATTCAAAACTTTGATGGTTACTCTTGGGATCTTTTCGAAGCGGCATCCATTGAAGTATCTGGAACTGAAAAGTATCCAGTTGGGTTTGTCTGCAGAATTGAAAACTTTCCTAATTCAGAACAGGAAAAGTGCATTGACACCCCTGGCACTAAAAACGGCAGTTGGGCTTACTTCCTAAGTGAACAAGATGGCTCATGGAAATACAGCCCAATAGGTGCCTCCACTCATAAAGCTAAGTGCGGTGTTAGCGAGGGCTGGCGTTTTCTAATGCCTGGTGAACCTGTGCAGACTCCCCCGCGAGTAGCACCGAAAACTTATGCCTGCAGCAACTAAAGCAGTTCATCTTTTATCTGCGAATAAAACAAATCCACTTTCTTGGTGGCTAGCCGGAATTAGTCTGGCTGTTGCAGCGTCACTCACTAGCCATGTTTTTGTCTTGATTGCAATATGCGTAGGCTCACTTCTAACCATCAAGCTCTGCCGTGATGACTCACCTTGGGCTCAGTCAATTGGCTTTTATATAAAGCTCGCGGCAATCGTTGTTGCCCTTCGAGTTCTGTTTAGAATCATCTTCAACTTAGGAACTTCGACCAAAAATGCTTTTCTGCTTCTACCTTCAATAGATCTAAATCTCGGGTTTGGCAACTCACTTAGACTGTTCGGACCTCTATCTCAAGAGGCTTTCAACTTTGCTCTTGTCGATGGCTTCAGACTGGCTGCGATTATTTTGGCTGTTGGTATGGCTAACTCTTTAGCCAATCCAAGAAAGCTTTTGAAATCCACTCCAGGTGCTCTCTACGAAATCGCAACGGCAATATCTATCGCCATCAACCTAGCCCCACAACTTATCGCTAGCCTCGGCAGAGTGAGAAGAGCACGCTCTCTCCGAGGTCAGTCCAAGGGAATCAAAGCCATGGCTGGAATAGTTATTCCAGTTCTTGAAGACACCATAGATCAGTCCATGGGGCTCGCTGCCAGCATGTCTGCAAGAGGCTTTGGTCGCAAAGGCAACCGAACATACTTGCAAACCATTGGAGCAAGGCTGCTGGCCTTTGCGGCTATCTGTCTCATTATCACGGGCTCTGCTTTACTCTTGTTTTCTCCTCAGGATCAAGGATTCCCCTTCACACTTTTAGTAGTTGGGATCATCACCGCTGCCCTATCTGTCAAACTCTCTTCAGCTCGAGCAAACATCACTAGATACCGAAAAGAGCCTTGGCGTCTCGGTGACCTATTGCTGCTAGTTGCAGCACTAACGCTTGTACTTCTGGCTTTTGGTGGGGTGTTCGCAAGATGATTGAACTCAAAGACCTTACCTTCAGCTATCTGAAATCAGATGGTTCTAAAGTTTCTGAAACCCCTCAGCTATACAACGTGAATCTAACTATTGGTGCAGGTGAGTTTGTTTTAGTGTGTGGGCCAACTGGTTCTGGCAAATCAACATTCCTAAAAGCCCTCAATGGTCTAGCTCCTAGCTTTACGGGAGGAGTCATCACTGGTGCACTGAAAATAAACGGAGTGGACTTTATTGGTTCAGAGCCTCACGAGTTCGCTTCCCTGGTTGGCTTTGTAAACCAGCAACCAGAAAACGCGTTTGTTGGCGACACTGTCATTGATGAGATTGTTTACTGCGCTGAACAACTTGGTTTACCAATCGAACAGATACGAACTTCAGTTGAAAACATTTCTGAAATCTTAGAAATCTCCAACCTTCTTGAAAGACCACTGGCAACTCTCTCCGGTGGACAACAGCAAAGAGTAGCTATTGCTTCAGCCCTGGTTGCTGGACAAAAGATTCTTCTGTTAGACGAACCTACTTCAGCCCTAGATCTTGAAGGTGCTGCTGAAGTTCTAAGAATTCTAAAGAAACTAAGCGCTGAGCAGGAAGTCACAGTATTACTTGCCGAACACAGAATCTCGCGAGTAATTGCAGAAGTGGATTCGGTGTTAGTAGTTCACGGTGATGGCAGCGTAACTAAAGGTGCTCCAGCAACACAGTTCAATGACTCTAGGTTTGCTCCTCCGATTATTGAACTTGGTCTCAAACTCGGTTGGAAACCCCTGCCGGTTTCAGTAAGTGACGCAGCTGAGATGTGGAAGAAGAGCGCTACTTCTTTTGAAGCGAAAACCTTCTTTGCACCAAAAGCAGAAGTTCTCAAGATAGAGAACTTGGAAGTTAGTTTTGGTGCCGTTCAAGCGATTAGACCAACTTCATTTAGTCTCTACGGAAATCAGATAACTGCCCTGATGGGTGAAAACGGTTCTGGTAAGACAACTCTTTGTTGGGCACTTCAAGGATCGGGAACTAGAACCAAAGGAAGTGTTACCTCATTTAAAGGTGACACCGCAGAACTAGGTTCTAACGAAAGACTTGAAGTTCTAACTATGGTCCCCCAGCGTGCTGCGGACTTACTGTTCTTGCCAACGCTCAGTGCTGAGTTAGAAGAGTCAGATCGATTCGCTAACGTTCAGTCTGGTAGCACAGCAAAACTATTCAGAGATCTTGCTGGTCGTATTGACACATCTATCCACCCAAGAGATCTCTCTGCTGGTCAACAACTCTCTCTCGTCCTTGCAATACAGCTTGTCAAACAAGCAAAGATTGTTGTTCTTGATGAACCAACTAGAGGTTTGGATTACTCAGCCAAACATGCTCTTGCTAAACAACTCAATAGCATCAGATCAGAAGATAGATCAGTTCTTATTGCAACCCATGACATCGAGTTTGTTGCAATGGTCTCAGATAGAGTGCTGGTTCTAGAACAAGGTTCACTAATCATCGATGATTCACCTCTTGAAGTTCTTGGGCTTGGAAAACCTTTTGCATCTCAACTAGCTGAGATCACTCAAGAGCCAGGGCTTATAAGTCTTGAGCAGGTGCAGATATGAAGATACTGATTTCAAGACTGAGTATCACCATGGCTGGCTTCGGCAGCCTTTTGATGTTTGCCTGGCCTCTGTTGATTGCTCAAAGCACAACCAGTGAAACTCAATTAGCTCAAAGTGTGTTCATTGTGTTGATGCCTCTTATCTTGCTGCTTATCTTGGTTGAGTTTGCAACAGGTGACATTGGTTCAAAGCAGCTAGCCCTACTTGGAGTTTTGGTTGCCCTCAATGCTGTGATCAGACTCTTGGGTGCAGGAACTGCAGGTATTGAAACCTCCTTCTTCCTAATCATCTTGGGCGCTTATGTGTTTGGTAGTGGATTTGGTTTCATTCTTGGTGCAGGTTCCATATTTGTATCGGCTCTAATCACCGGAGGTGTTGGTCCTTGGCTTCCTTTCCAGATGATGGCTGCTGCTCTAGTTGGTTTAGGGGCAGGACTTATTCCTCATGTGAAGAGATCATGGCTCACCAAGACTTACCTAATTAGCTATGCAGTGATAGCTGCCTTTGGCTATGGAGCACTGATGACTTTGTGGAACTGGCCATACCTTGCTGGAACTGGCACTCAGATTAGCTACGTAGCAGGAGATCCACTAATTAGTAACCTAACCAGATTCCTGCAATACGAGATTGTTACTGGTGGACTTGTGTGGGACACCGGCCGAGCTATCACCACCTCAGTGCTAATCCTCTTAACTGGCACAGCCCTGATTGCTACCCTTCAAAGAGCAGCAACCAGGGCTGGCGTTGGTAGAAGAACTTAAGCTGTCGGGTAGAAAGCCAAGAGTACTGTTACAAGAACTGTTGCTGCCAAGAGCATCAAGCCAGTCTTGTATGTGTATTTGAATTCCTTGCGAACAATGTGAGTTAGGTTCGCTAGAACCATAACTAGAGACAGCCCTGCACCTGCAGCGACACCTAGAGGCAGAGCCCAGTCAAAGTTGAATACTGTTACAGCTACAGGAGCCAAGATAACTCCAAGTCCTCCTAGTAGCTCAGCAAGGCCGATGAACTTTGAAGTCCCCTTAGGAAACTTCTCAACCCAACCCCAGCCTCTCTTGAGTAGATCTGCATCTGAGGTGCGTAGCTTGTCGAGCCCTGCTTTTACAAACGCAAAAGACACGTAGGAAGCCACAGCTAAAGCCGAGATGGTTATAAATATGTTCATTGAATTCCTTAGAGATAAAAAGAGTTGGCGGCCACCTAAGCGACCGCCAACTCTAAATGATTTGTATTACTGAGCTGTAAGCGCAGGAATGATTGCTCCTGAGAATACCTGCCAAGCAAGAAGAGACTTCGCTACGAAGCTAAGTGTGATGTATACACGCTCACCGAATAGGTAGTCCTTCCACTTTCCAACCTGCTTGTACTGCAGAGCCTGGTTGACAGCGAATGTGTTGAAGGCAATGAAGATGGTGATTACGATTCCGTATACGAAACCTGGAATCTCGTTAGTACCTTCGTAGCCTGGACGGAATACAGAGATGAAGATGATGATCCAAGGAACAACACCGGTCATACATCCCATGATGAATGGAAGACCCTTACCGTTACCTGGCTTCTCATACTTCTCCTGCAATGCACCAAACAAGATCATGCTTGCGTTCACAGCGAATACTGCAATTAGACCTGCGAAGTCAGTGAAACCGTTTAGCAGCATGATTGAAGTGATCATGATTGATGATGACAGTGAGTACTCAGTCCAACGGAAGTAGTTGTGAGTGTTTGCTAGGCCATTGAAGTAACGCTTCTTGAACCATGGTGAAATGATCAGGAAGTGGAAGATAGCTGATAGCAATAGGAAGGCAATGATTGCTCCGCCTAGGTTGATTGTGAACAGTTCAACTGTCACAGGTGCTGGGAAAGCAACTAGTTCACCATTTTCGTTAGGGAACATGTCGCCAGGCTTGAATCCCGGAGGGCCATCCATCCAAGTTGCTGTTACAGGGAAGTAACCCTGAACTTCTACCTGTACAAGAATTGCAGTTAGAGAGATTGCGGAGAACAAGTGCAATAGACCTGCAACTAGGTTGTATCTAGTCAGACCCTTTTCACTTATCTTTCCTGCTGCTTTTGCAGCTTTCTTTTCGGCTTTAGCCATTTGTTTCACCTTTCATAGTGGTTACCCCCAAGTTTAAGGTGAACTAGAAAGATAACTCGGTAACCGAGACGGCTCTAGCCTTCCTACCTGGAAGTGAATAGGACATGAAATTAGTGTTTTGCTCATCAATAACCCTTGCAGCATCAACGATGTAGCCATCCCACTCAAAACCAGTGGTGGTATGAGCATCAGTTAGCAAAGTAAGGTCATAACCCTTTTCAAGAGCAGCATGCGATGTGTGTCTCACACAGTTGTTAGTCTCTGCTCCACATACATATAGATGTGAAACACCTAAACCACTTAGAACCTCTTCAAGGTTGGTTTCTTCAAACGAAGATCTAAATGTTTTTCTAACTAAAGACTCAGTGGGAAGAGGTTCTAACTCAGAAACAATTTGCCAATCTGGGCTTTCAAGAACTAACTCTTCATCTGAATGTTGAATCCAAACGATTGGGACAGAAGCAGCTCTCGCTTTATCAACTGCAAGGCGCATGTTGGCAATCTTAGAATCACGCTCATACGCATCAGCCATCACACCAACCTGAACGTCGATGACCAAAAGAGCAGAGGAAGATCTATCTGTGAATTTAGACATACCTAGATGCTAGTGGTCAGCTTGGACCAAACGCTAAGTGCGAACTCTAAAAGGTAGGAACCTTAGTGAACTTTTCGCTCAGTATGACGCTTCGGAGTTCTGAATACAAACTACTTGGTTCTTCGTTCACTGGAACAACTAGTGGGTGAAGAACATTGTTATCGCCTTGGACAAGAAGTCTTATTCCTTCGGCATCCGAACTTGATGCCAATTGTTCGCCATATCCCAGTGAGCTACCTTCTCCGACGGAGGAGCCCAGCTTCTGGCTGGTAAGGAAGGAACTTAGAGGAACAGAGTTCTCACCATTAGAAATGTAAACAGCATCTGTGACGACAAAAACCCACAGGTTACCAGTTTCAGTGCCACCTTGCCCAGTCCATATCTCATCGACATACTCAGCAGGGCTATTTGAAACATAGTTACCGATAGCACTCAAACCATGCTCAGCCAAAGAAACCCCGTCACGAGCTAAGAGGTCTTCTTCGGTAATCTTCACGTCACCTTGTGCCAGAAGCGCTGAGTCTTCCATCCTTGAAAATGGATCCATGATGTCGCTGTAAACCATTGGTTGGTTAGTTGGACCAAGTGGTCCTGTGAAGACAAATACTCCAGCAAGAACTGCTGCTCCACCAGCAAGGTTAAACATAAGAGTAGGAGTCAAGAACTTTCTTGGGCCAAACTTTGGCTTACTCAACATGGCAGATTGAATGATGCTCTCGTCAAGCTTTGGAGCTTTGGTCTTACGAGCGGCTTTGCTCAACTGAGCTAAAACCTCATCATCTTCAAACTTGTTCTTCATACTTGGTTTATGTCCTTCATCCTAGGTTTCTGACAGTTGCTGCTTGAGATTGTTGGCTAATCGCTCTCTTGCTCTTTTTAGTCGTTGGCTGGTGTTGTTCTCAGTTGTCCCTAGAACAACAGCAATCTCTTTGATGCTCAGTTGCTCAAAGACCAGAAGTGAAAGAACTTGCCTGTCTTTAGCAGAGAGTTCATCGAAGGCTTGAGCCACTGACGAACCATCTAAAGCCACATCTTCAGCCGAAGGGGCTGATCTATCGTGATCCAGCAAAGAAACCGTGATGGCTCTGCGAGAGAGCTTCTTTCTGTGGTTAGAGACCACAAAACCGGCTATCTTATATAGCCAAGCAAGTTCAAACCCTTCAGGGCAACTTTCTCGCTTACGCCAAGCTATTTCAAAGATTTCGCTAGCCAAGTCCTCTACCTGGCTAACCTCTACTCGTCTAGTCAGGTACTTAGAGATATCTTGAAGGTGGGATCTAAAGGTGGCCACAAACTGCAGTTGATCCACGCTTATTCACCTTTCTATATCCTTTACTCCCCTAAACAAGGAAATAGAGCTCACACATTGCTTATGTCCCAGACTAGGACAATCTGACATTTCACTTAGCTTAAATAGTAAAAGCCCATAGCAAGGCTACGGGCTAATACGTTAGTGGAGATGGGGGGAATCGAACCCCCGTCCATGACATCGAAACGAACTCTTCTACGGGTGTAGCTTCACTAAT
>JBIJAB010000002.1:0-29437 GCA_044345975.1 Rhodoluna sp. | reverse complement strand
CGTGCAGCGGGGGAACTTAGAGCAAGGCTTCGAGGCCTTGGTGCTGATTCAGTGAATGCTAAAACTTTCCACGCAGCGGCTTTATCCCAGTTGCAATACTTCTGGCGTGATCTGTTCGGCATAGAAGCTCCAAGAGTTATGGATTCAAAATCTAGAGCAATTGGTGCTGCAGCTGAAGAGCTAAAAATCCGTCTTGATGCAAGCACCATTAGAGACATCGCTGCCGAGATTGAATGGCGAAAGTATTCAATGCTAAGCCTCGAAGAGTATCACGAAGAACTTGCAACTAGACCAGTGATTCAAGGGCTCGCACCTATTCGCTCTTTCGAAATCCAAAATGCCTATGAAGATGCAAAAGTAAAAGCTAAACAAATTGACTGGGAAGATGTTCTACTGCTCTGCACGGGATTGCTAAGGGCAGAACCGAGAGCACTAGCTCACGTTCACCAGCAGTACAGGTTCTTCACTGTGGATGAGTATCAAGATATTTCTAGGCTCCAACAGGAGCTTCTGGATACTTGGCTGGGCGATCGAAGCGATCTATGTGTTGTTGGTGACCCGAATCAAACCATCTATTCATTCACTGGCGCCAGCGCCTCATTCCTAGAAAACTTTGAGTTGCGATATCCGGGAGCGAATGTTTTCTCACTCACAAGTAACTACAGGTCAACGCCTGAGATTATTTCTTTAGCCAACCGCGTTAGGGGAAACCAAAAATCACATCCTCTCCAAGCGGTTAGGCCTAGGGGTGTTGATCCGCTAGTTCTTGAGTTTATGGATAGAGAACAAGAGTGCGATTTTGTTGCTAACAAGATTAAGGACTTGCTTTCCAGCGGGGTCAAAGCAAGCCAGATTGCTGTTCTCTATCGAATCAATGCCCAGTCCGAACACATAGAGAATGCTCTAAGTAAGGCCGGTGTTGAATATCAAGTCAGGGGAGGTCAGCGCTATTTCAGCAGACCTGAGATTATGTCTGCTGTTCGAATGGTGAGAGCAGAAGCTGCGAACCCAACGGACAAGAGCCTATTCGAAACGGTTTCAGCCATTGCCAGGAGCCTTGGTTGGCAAAGTATTGCCCCAGATGTTTCAGGACGAGCACTAGAGGAGTGGGAGGCACTGAACTCATTTGTTCAAATCGCAGATGACCTAGGCGATCAAGCAACAATAAAGACTTTTGCTAATGAACTTGAAGAGCGTCAAAAATCTCAGCATGAACCAACCAGGGAATCAATAACTTTGAGCACCATCCACGCAGCTAAAGGCTTGGAGTATCAGGCTGTGTTCATCATCGGAGCAGTTGAAGGGTACTTACCTATTAGTTATGCGAAAAAAGAATCGCAGATTTCAGAGGAGCAGCGTCTTTTCTATGTTGGTGTCACTAGAGCAAAAGACGAGTTGTTCATAACTTGGGCCAATAAGGACGGTTCTGATGACAGGGCTAGAACCAAGAGTAGGTTCCTAGGTTTAATCTAGGGCCAGACAATTACACAATTTGTGAAAGTTGTATTCCACTCTCTGGACATTTCCTGTCGCGTAATCAAAAATGTAACCTTCGCTGAAACCATTTCCTTCATCTGCAGATACCTTAAACCCTGCTGACTGATCTAAGTGTCTTAGGGTGGCTCGAAGCACCAACCCTGTTGCTGTTAGAAGTGAGGCGCTGTCATCTCTTGTTCTAGGCAGATCAACAAGTTGTGATGCAAGAGCAGGCCATGCAGGATCCCCATCTACTTCAAACTCAGCTAGGCAGTTTAGGCACGGGGTAACACCTGGAATGATGATTGGACTTATCTTTGTTTCATTCATTCCAAAAGTGATGTTTAGGTGGGGAACATCTCTATTGAGCCAGCGAATGTATGTTGCAGGTCTTGTAACGAGGTGACCGACAGTAATAGCAAAAGAAATCTTTAGATTTTTACTTGCCTTCTCATTCAGGTCTAGAAACCTTTTATGAGATTCTTGGGGGAGCGATAGTTTAAGCAAATCCTGTTTCAGGGTTTCAAATCTTGACTTACCTAAATCATGTTTGCTGTATCCAAGTTCACCTAAGTCAGTGTTTAGTATTCGGCCGTCATCGTGAGTGACTACCTTGCCAACACCACTGGCTAACAACCCTTTTGCTAGAACTGATCCTGATTTGTCTAGCTGGTCAATATGAACCGTTCTTTGCCATCGTTCCGCTAAAACCATTTCTGGGTTGACGTTATAGTCCAAAGCAGCTCGTGCAAGTTCAGCGAAGGCTAACTCTTGCCAAGGGCCAAATGTGTTACTTGAAGATCCTTGGGCTTCCATTACGGAACTTAGTCTCTCGATTAGGTCTTGTGTGGTTCCCTTGGCTGTATTGAAAGTCTCATCAAGAACTTCCTGTTGTCCGTCAACTACCCCGCAATAAAGGGCTTCGATGATTTGTTGTTGAGCGAGAGTTAACTCCTCGATGGCGGCACTGTTTTTCCCAAAACCTATTTGGATTGTGTTTGGGTCACGCCAGAGTGCCGGTTGGGCTTTGTTTATTCGATGGAACACGTTCTACAGTCTGCCTATTTTTTCTTGAGACTGCTTTGGTTCTCAACAGCTATTCGCCGAGCAAATCCCGAAGTGCTTGATCCATTGCATCTGGAATGCCTAAATCTGATTTGATGCGTGCAACGTATTTGTCTGGGTTATCGATATCGTTTGCAGTTGGAAGAAAATCTGGGTGATCCCAAAGGGCATCTCGTTTTTCATTTCCAAGAGCAAGCCCAATCTGTTGCCATAGGGCAGTAGCCTCTCTTAGGCGTTTTGGTCTTAGTTCTAATCCAACTAGGGTTTGGAAAGTTCTTTCAGCAGGGCCACCGGTCGCTCTTCTTCGTCTTACTGCTTCACGAATGGCATCAGCTTTAGGTAGACGCTTGGCTGCTTCATTAGTGACAGCATCAACCCAACCTTCGATAAGAGCAAGATTGGTTTCGATGCTATCTAGGGCTAACTGTTGACTTGGAGATCTGGCTGCCAGGAATGCTCCTGACTCAAGTGCTGCTTGAAGTTCATGAGGGTTCTGCGGATCAAAGCCTTCGCTCATCTCTTGCATGCGGCTAGTGTCAAATGAAATACCAGCAGCGTATTCACGAATCTGAGCCACTACTTTTTCTCTAAGCCAACGTGAGTGTTTGAACAATCTAGTATGAGCAAGTTCCCTGAGCACCATGTAGATGTAAGCCTGGTCTTGATCATTACCTAGTTCTAAAGTTGCAATGAACTCTTGGAGGTTTTGAATTACAAAAGCTGGACGTTGGTCTGTATAAATAGGTAGACCAACTTCAGTTCCGGTTAGTGCTTCCTTGGATAGTTGCCCTAGAGCCTGCCCTAACTGCATCGCAAACATCATTGCTCCTGCAGATCGCATGATTTCGCTTGCTCCTTTGAGCGACTCCTGCAGTTCTGCAGGTAGTTGCTCTTGAATGGCTTCGCCGAGACTTCGGTTCATGCGGTCAGCAACTGGCTCAGCTAAAAGTTTGAAAAGAGGTAATGCGTCATCAACCCAAAGCGTTCGGCTTAGAAGTTTTGGTTCGAGAACTACCTCAGAAATGCTGGTGGCTTCATTTAGCCAAAGGTTAGCGATACCGATGGCTTCGCTAAGTTCTTTCTTACCCTTGTCATCAAAAGAGGTAGCCCCGACCTTGGCTATTTCTTTTGCTCCTGATGCAGCAGCTTGCCAGTTCACCCCGGAACCTTCAGTCGGAGGGTTAGGGATCAGGAATGCACCCTGGATGTTGGCAAATAGTTGTTGGAGAGATTCTGGTGTGCCATCAAAGCCAGCAGCCTGAGCTAGAGCCTCAGGGTCAAACCCTTGGCTCATCATCTCCTCCCAGATTCGCCTTAGCTCTTCTGGGTCAGGTAATCCGTTTTGGTTGTCTTCGCTCATCTGTCCTCGTACTCTACGCTAAACGCTTTGACCCTGAAATCTCCATAGCCTTTGCTGAACAAAGGGCTTGTTCGCCCATAGCGTTGCCAGCAGGGTAATCAAAAACCTAGAACTTCCTGAAGATGAGCATGCTGTCGTAGGTGCTCGTTTAGGCTAAACATGATGATTTCAAACGATGAAAAACCTCGAAGAAAATTCCCAGTGGCGAAACTGATTAGCTGGGCTACAACAGGCTTGCTTGTTGGAGGAAGCCTTTTCGTCGTTTTAGCACCTACCCCTTATCTAGTTGAACAGCCAGGCCCTGTTTACAACTTGCTCGGTGACATCAACGGTGAACCTATGATCTCCATTTCTGATGAAAAGACTTATCCTGTCTCAGGCGATCTGGACATGCTAACTGTCACCTTGAGAGGCAATTCAACTAGAGGTGCTTCATGGCTTGATGTGGGGCTTGCCCAAATAGATAGCTCAATGACTGTTATCAATATCACTGACATTTACCCTGAAGGATGGGATGATGCCAGGCTGGATGAAGAGTCAGACATGATGATGCTTGATTCGCAGTCGAACGCTAAGGCCGCTGCACTTAAACTTCTTGAGATTCCTTTCACGAGTGAAATCAAAATCACCCAGGTTGAAAAGAGTGGACCAGCAGGAGGCATTCTCAAAGCTGCAGACACTCTGCTAACCGTGCAGGGCGAAAACGCAACTGGCTTAAAGCAAGTTCAGCGGCTTGTAGCTGAAACAAAAGGTGAAAGAACTGTAGATCTTGAAGTCATTCGCGATGGTAAGAGGCTTTCACTCAGTGTCTTGCCAAAGCAGATCGATGGCAAATGGAGAATGGGTATTTACGTTCAGACCGTTCCAACTTTCCCTTTCCCGATTGATGTTCAGGTGGGCAATGTAGGTGGACCAAGTGCTGGGCAAATACTAGCTCTGGCAATCTACGACAAACTAACTCCGGGTGAACTAACTGGCGGCAAAAGAATTGCTGGCACAGGAACTATCTCGCCAGAAGGTGAAATTGGCCCAGTTGGGGGAGTGAAACAAAAAATGCATGGGGCGAAGAACGCTGGTGTCAGCTGGTTCTTAGTACCAAGCGAAAACTGTGACCAAGTCACTGGCAATATTCCTGATGGTCTTACAGTGGTTAAGGTTTCGACAATTCAAGATTCACTGAAGGCAGTAAAAGCAATTGCAACAAACACGGGCACCGATCAACTTCTATCTTGTAAAAAGTAACTAAAAAAGGAAAAAATCATAATGAGTCAAATGACCCCAGCAGACATTCGCAAGCGAGCTCCGCTAGCTATTTCAGTCGGAATCATCGCAGTTCTAGCAATTGCTCTTGTGAGTGGTTCAGGCCTATACACAGATGTGTTGTGGTTTGACCAGCTCGGCTTCCTATCTGTCTTTACAACTCAGATCTGGGCTCAGGTTGGAGTCTTTGTGGCTTCTGCGCTCTTTGCTGGTGTTGTGGTCTGGCTAAACATTTATCTTGCCTGGCGTTTGAGACCTATCTACGCGACTGGTAACGACTTCTTCGGAAGGGACCTAACTGAATACCGTGACATTCTTGACCGTCTGCGTAAGAGAGTCTTCTTCGTAGTTCCTGTTGCGATTGCTGCATTTATTGGTACCTCGCAGAGTTCTGAATGGCAGTCAGTTGTTCTTTTCTTAAACAGCACACCAGCAGGGGTTGCAGATCCTCAGTTCAACCTCGATGTGAGCTTCTACCTATTTGACCTACCTTTCTACATCGTTTTGGTTTCATACCTGACAGTTGTAACCTTCTTCGCTCTGATTCCAGCTATCTTGCTTCAGTTGGTTTACGGAGGAATTAAATTCAACGGTAAGCAGTCAACTTTTACTAGATCTGCAAGAGTTCAGATCGCTGTTCTTGCGTCTGTATTCATGGTTTTGCTTGGTGCGACTATTTGGTTGGGTCAGTATGAAACTATGACTAGCTCTGCAGGTCTGTTTACCGGTGCAACATACTCAGATGTGAATGCAAGTATTCCTGCAGCTCAAATCTTGACAGCAATTGCTTTTGTTGTGGCATTACTGTTTCTGGCAACTGCAGTGATTGCCAAGTGGAGACTAGCGATCCTTGGAACATCATTGATGTTGGTTCTTTCTGTCATTCTTGGTGGAGTATGGCCAAGCATCGTTCAGTCATTCCAGGTAGTCCCTAACGAAAGAACTTTGGAAGCTGAATACATTCAGCGAAACATTGAAGCCACTAGAGCTGCTTACGGACTAGATAAAGTTCAGACAGTTGAGTATGACGCAAAGACCACAGCAACTGCTGGAGCGTTGAAGAAGGATGCACAAACTGCAGCTCAAATCAGAATCTTGGACCCGAACCTAGTTAGCTCTTCATTCAAGCAACTAGAGCAGTACCGTCAGTACTACGGTTTTGAAAACCACCTAGATGTTGACCGTTACAAGATCAACGGTAAGGTTCAGGACACCGTACTTGCTGTTCGTGAACTAAATCAATCAGGTCTGGGCTCTTCACAGTCTTGGTACAACAATGTGGTTGTTTTCACCCACGGTTATGGAATTGTCGCTGCTTACGGAAACCAGCGCTCACCTGATGGTCAGCCTGTGTTCCTGCAGTCTGGAATTCCTTCGAAGGGTCTTCTAGGTGAATACGAGCCACGTATTTACTTCGGTGAAAGATCACCTCTTTACTCAATCGTTGGAGCTCCTGAAGGTGCACCTGATAAGGAGCTTGACTACCCAGCGGGTGAAGACAGCGAATCAACTGATCAACAGACCATGACAACCTTCAAGGGTGATGGTGGACCGAAGCTTGATGACATTTTCAAGCGTTTGTCTTACGCTCTAAAGTTCCAGAGTGAGCAGATTCTGCTTTCTGATGCGGTTACTGATGCATCTCAGATTCTTTACAACCGTAGCCCTAGAGAGCGCGTTGCTCAGGTTGCTCCATACCTGACTCTTGACAACGACATTTACCCTGCAATCGTTGAGGGCAAAGTTGTTTGGATTGTTGATGGTTACACAACCTCAGCTAACTACCCATACTCAAGAGCTGAAAACTTTGACAGTGTGATTGCAGATAGCTCAACTAACTCACCGATTCGTAGAAGCACAATCAACTACATCCGTAACTCAGTTAAGGCAACAGTTGATGCTTACGACGGTTCAGTGAAGCTATACGCATGGGATGAAGAAGATCCAATTCTTAAGACCTGGATGAAGGTGTTCCCTAACACTGTTAGCCCAGTTTCAGAAATGTCAGGATCACTTCTATCTCACGTTAGATATCCTGCAGATCTATTCAAGATGCAGCGTGGAATTCTAGGTCAGTACCACGTAACTGATTCTGGTGCTTTCTATTCACAGCAGGATGCATGGATGACTCCTAATGACCCAGTTGATCAAGGAACAGGAACTGGTTCACTGCAACCTCCTTACTACTTGACTCTTCAGGTTCCAACTCAGGAGAAGCCATCGTTCTCTATCTACTCAACCTTCATCCCTAAGTCCACAGGTGATGCCAGCCGTAACGTGCTAACGGGTTATCTGGTGGCTGACTCAGATGCTGGATCGAAAGACGGAGTTGTTTCAGATCACTATGGGAAGCTTCGACTCCTAACCCTTCCTAGAACGACAATCGTTCCAGGACCGGGTCAGGTACAGAACAACTTCAACTCAGACAGCGAAGTTTCTAAACTTCTAAACATTCTGAGACAAGGTTCAACCAAGGTGCTAAACGGTAACCTCTTGACTCTCCCTCTTGGTGGTGGACTGCTTTATGTTCAGCCGGTATACATCCAGTCAACTGGTGAAACCTCGTTCCCTCTTCTAAAGAAAGTCCTGGTTGCCTTCGGTGACAAGATTGCCTTCGAAGACAACCTAGATTCAGCTCTGAACGCTTTGTTCTCAGGAAGTTCTGGAAATGGTGGGGGAGTTATTCCACCAATTGACCCAGATCAGACTGCTGACCAGCAGTTAGCCACCGCTCTAGCCAATGCTCGTCAAGCAATGCTTGATAAGGATGAGGCTATGAGAGCTGGAGACTGGACCGCCTATGGTAAGGCAGATGCACGTCTGAAGGCTGCTATTGCGGCCGCCTTGGAGGCAAGCAAGTAGTAAAGGTTTTGTGGTAGGCTGAGACTTCGCCGCGGGGTGGAGCAGTTCGGTAGCTCGCCGGGCTCATAACCCGGAGGTCGTAGGTTCAAATCCTGCCTCCGCAACCAATAGTGAGAGGGTCCCAACGAAAGTTGGGACCTTTTCTTTTATCTGTTTATAACTCCAATCAGGTTTTCTTCGAAGTTTGTATGCTCCTTGGATGCTTGTGCTTGCATCGATTCTTCTTTCTTCCACTGCCTGGGTTTCTAGTCCTAGCTGCCCACCCGCTTTTAGCATGGTTAACACAAGTGTTGGAGCAATCAGTAACTCATCTCAACTGAATGTTTGTGTTTCAAAAGCAACTCTGGTCAAAGGTTCAAACGGTTCAGTAAACCTTGTTCTTGGAACTCAAGTGAGTAATGCTCCTAAATGTCTTGTTTATCCCAATGGGCTGAGCCTTGATCTAACCTTTGGCTTACTTTCCTCAGGTCACCTAGGATGCTGGAGTCTTTATCCGCCTTATCAACCTGTGTCGATTGTGAATGTTGGCAGGCCAAGCCAAACCAAAATCCAATCGGTACTGAAATCATTTCGGCCCGATGTTCCAAGAATCTTCATGAAACCTGAAAAGAGTGTCCAGGTTGGTGCCAATGCAATGTTCTACTCGTCAGCTCAGACCCAAATCATCAAAACCAGAATGCTTACCTTGCCTGCAGAGATCCGATTCAAACCAGTTAGATATCTTTGGGGGTTAAGCCAAGGGGGTGAAATGCCAAAGATAAGTAGTTTGGTAAAGCCATCTTTCAAGCCAACATTGGTTGGCGATGCTAGAGCAACACTTTCGGTTACCTATTCAATTGAGTATTCATTCCCTGGGCTTACTAGCTGGACGAGGGTAAAGCCAGACATTCTCATCAACGCCATTCCTTTGAGTTTTAAAGTTCTTGGAGAACGTAATCCTGAACAATCAAAACAACCTCCTCGACTAGTCAACGAGCCTTGCAAAGTGGGCTCTAGAGCTTGGCGGTGCTGACTTTCAGTTCTTTGTCAGCCGATATTCATACAATTATGTAGTTTCTTACATAAAGTTGAAGCCCGAGCACTTAGATAAAGGAGTCCAGAATGACAGATAACAAAGGTCACTTTAATACTCAGTTTCTTGGCGAGCCAGTAAAACTCCCTTCCCAATCAGTGGGCACACCTGCACCTGCCGCACGTAAGGCCCCGACCAGGCTGGTCATTGTCTTGATTGCCACCATTGGTTCAATCGTGGGAGCTTACCTTGGTGCGTATGGAGCAACAGGTTCACTACCTTTTATCTCTTCTACACAAAACGTTGTGATCAATAACCCAAGCAACGTCAACTGGGTTTCAGCTGCGGCTGCCAAGGGTCTTCCATCGGTTGTGACACTCTCGGTTGCTAGCCGTGAAGGTGCAGGAACTGGTTCAGGTGTTGTTCTAACCAACGATGGATACATTCTTACCAATGCTCACGTTGTCACCATCAACGGCAAAACTGATGGCGTAAGAATAGAAATCAAAACTTCAGCGGGGAAGATTTTTAGAGCGTCCATTGTTGGAACTGACCCAACCAATGACCTTGCAGTTATAAAGGCACGAGGATCCGGTTTTACTCCAATTGAATTCGCAGATAGCTCTGCTGTAAATGTTGGGGATTTCGCAGTCGCTATCGGTTCTCCTTTGGGATATGACGCAACTGTGACTTCAGGTGTTATTTCGGCTATGAACAGAACGATCTCTGTTCAATCAGCCGCAGCTCCTGATGATGGCGGTTCAAGCCTTCAACTATGGCAAGACCAGAATGATGTCCCACCGGTTAACTTGGATGTTATTCAGACAGATGCCGCAATTAATCCAGGTAACTCTGGAGGTGCTCTTGTCAACGACAGGGGGCAACTGATAGGTATCAACGTAGCTATTGCAAGTTCATCAAGAATCTCAGGAGAAGTAGGAAACATCGGTGTTGGTTTTGCTATTCCATCGAATGTTGCCAAGCGTGTAGCAGATGCAATCATTGAAACAGGCAAAGTAAGTCACGGACTTCTAGGTGCAATGGTCAACGATGCTAAGTTCTCTGAGTTTGAAGGATCATTCAGCGTTGGTGCTCAAATCCAAGAACTTTCTCCGGGCGGTCCAGCCGAGAAATCAGGACTTAAAGTCGGAGATGTAGTTATTGAGTGTCAGGGTAAGGCTATTGATGGTGCAAAAACCCTTACCGCTGCAATCAGATCGAACCCAGCGTTTTCGGTAGTTAACCTCAAAGTCCTTAGAGATGGCGAAGAAATCACTGTTTCCGTTACTCTTGGCGACGCATCAGAGATTAACTAATAGTTCGTTATCTTTTGCTAGTTCTGGCAGACTAAAGATATGTCAACGATGCCATCTGTTCAGTACTCAATAACTATCCGTCTGGAAGCTCCTGCAAAGACCACCGCGGTCAGTGAGCTAACTTCCATAATCGAGCGTGCAGGTGGCTCTGTAACAGCAGTTGACGTCAACCACTCTGATGCTGAGCGAGTAAGAATCGACCTAACCTGTGCCTGCACTAACTCAGAGCACGCCGAGCAAATTGTTGACAAGCTCAAGCAAATCGAAGGTGTCGTCGTTGGCAAGGTCTCTGACCGAACATTCTTGGCTCACCTTGGTGGAAAGTTGACCATTGAGTCAAAACTTCCGATTCGCAACCGTGATGACCTATCTCTCATTTACACTCCAGGCGTAGCTCGTATCTGTGAAGCCATTGTGAAAGATCCTTCAGATGCTAGAAGGCTAACCATCAAGCGAAACACAATTGCTGTTGTTAGTGATGGTTCTGCTGTTCTTGGCCTTGGAAACATTGGGCCACTAGCCGCTCTTCCAGTTATGGAAGGTAAAGCAGCTCTTTTCAAGCGCTTTGCCAACATCGATGCTTTTCCTATTTGTTTAGATACTCAGGACACCGAAGAAATCGTTCGAACCGTTAAAGCAATAGCTCCTGTTTTCGCAGGTATAAACCTTGAAGATATTTCTGCCCCTAGATGTTTTGAAATCGAAGAGCGTCTTCGTGCTGAGCTTGACATTCCTGTTTTCCACGATGATCAGCATGGAACAGCAATTGTTTGTCTTGCTGCTTTGAGAAACGCTCTCAAGGTGGTTGGCAAAAACATTTCTGATGTTCACCTAGTTATGAGTGGTGCTGGTGCTGCTGGAACAGCAGTCTTGAAGTTATTGTTTGCTGCTGGCCTAAAGCACGCAACTGTTGCAGATCAAAAGGGAGTCATCCACGAAGGCAGAGACGACATTGAGCCTGGTTCATCGCTAGCTTGGATTGCAAGCAATACAAACGCTGAACGTAAGAGCGGAACACTTAAAGAAGCACTTGTTGGTGCCGATGTGTTTATTGGGGTTTCAGCTGGGAATCTTTTGACCGCAGAAGACATTCAAAAGATGTCAGCTGATTCAATCGTGTTCGCTCTGGCCAACCCGACTCCAGAAATTGATCCAGCTCAGGCTGCGAAGTTTGCAGCTGTAGTGGCAACTGGTAGAAGTGACTTTGCAAACCAAATCAACAACGTTCTTGCTTTCCCTGGTTTCTTCAGAGGGCTATTGGATGCAGGAGCCAACGTCATTACAGAGAAGATGCTGCTTGCAGCGGCTGATGCATTAGCTACCTGTGTTGAAGCGGATGAGCTGAATGCATCGTATATTGTTCCTAGCGTATTTCACGCAGATGTAACGCAAAGAGTTGCAGACGCAGTTCGCTTAGCTTCGAAGCAGTAAAGGTACAAATGGAACAGCAAACAATCGACAAACCCTCAGTAGCTATTGATCCTCAAACTCAGAACATTGAGCCAGGCGATCACGAGAGATACTCTCACTACGTAAGGAAAGACAAAGTTGTTGAGTCTGCAGTGATGGGTAACCCAGTTGTTGCCCTTTGTGGAAAAGTTTGGATTCCTAGCCGAGACCCTGAAAAGTTCCCTGTTTGCCCTGAGTGCAAAGACGTTTATGAGCAAATGAAGAAAAACGAAGAGGGTAATGGCTCAGGCGACGAGTAATCTTTCGCCAATAGACTAAACCAGTGAACAATGCACCTATAGGTATCTTTGACTCTGGAGTCGGTGGTCTAACTGTCGCTCGAGCAATCATCGATCAGTTACCTCATGAATCTGTCATTTACCTAGGTGACACCGCTAATACTCCTTACGGAACCAAGACAATCCAAGAAGTCAGAACTCTCGCCCTTGATGTAATGGATCGTTTAGTTGATGAAGGCGTGAAGCTTCTAGTTATTGCCTGTAACACAGCATCGGCTGCAGTGTTACGAGATGCTCGTGAAAGATACACCGAGGGCAGAGGCATTCCTGTGGTTGAAGTTATCCAGCCAGCTGTTAGAAGAGCAGTAGCTGCAACTCGCAATAGCAAGGTTGGTGTTATCGGAACAAACGCAACCATAACTTCAAGAGCATATGATGATGCATTTGCTGCAGCTGTTGATTTCGAATTGATTAGTGCTGCTTGCCCAGAGTTTGTTGATTATGTTGAGCGGGGCATTACTTCAGGGCCTGAGGTCATCGCTCTTGCTGAAACTTACCTTGCCCCTATAAAGAACGCTGATGTTGACACACTTGTTCTGGGGTGCACACACTACCCACTTCTAACCGGAGCTCTTTCTTATGTGATGGGGGAGAACGTCACGCTAGTTTCAAGTGCTGAAGAAACTGCTAAGGATGTTTATAGAACTCTGGTAGCACACAATCTTCTAAGAACAGATAGAGCAAAGCCATCACTTCGATTCCAGGCAACCGGTGATGCTGAAAGTTTCGCCAAGCTTGCAAGAAGGTTCTTAGGCCCAGAAGTTCAAAGTGTTGAACAGATTCAATAACAGGTAGGAAATCAAATGAGCAGAGTAGATGGACGAAGTGCAGATCAGCTACGTCAAGTAACCATTGAGCGTAACTGGAGCGAGCACGCAGAAGGTTCAGCACTAATCTCTTTTGGTTCAACCAAGGTGCTTTGCACAGCTTCATTCACTCCAGGTGTCCCTCGTTGGAAAGTTGGTAAGGGCGAAGGCTGGGTAACAGCTGAGTATGCGATGTTGCCTAGAGCAACTCATGACCGTAATGATCGTGAATCAGTTAGAGGAAAGATCGGCGGAAGAACCCACGAAATTTCAAGACTGATTGGCCGAGCGCTCAGAGCTGCAGTTGATTTCAAAGCACTAGGGGAGAACACCATCGTTATTGACTGTGATGTCCTGCAAGCAGATGGTGGAACAAGGACAGCCGCTATCACTGGAGCGTATGTAGCGCTTGTTGATGCAGTGAACTATGGCATCGAGCATGGCCATATCCCAGCTAAGAACAAAGTAATTGTTGATTCAATTGCAGCTATTTCAGTCGGCATTATCGATGGAACCCCAATGCTTGATCTTGCCTACACTGAAGATGTTCGAGCAGAGACAGACATGAACGTTGTTGTTACAGGTCAAGGCAAGTTTGTTGAAGTGCAGGGAACAGCAGAAGGCGTTGCGTTCGATAGAGCTGAACTTGATGCTCTGCTTGACCTTGCTCTGATTGGCACAAGAGAACTAACCGATATCCAAAAGACAAGCTTGGGTCACAACTAATAATGCAGATTGTTTTAGCAACTCATAACCAAGGCAAGGTCCAAGAACTCAGGGCCATCCTTGAACCAGTTGGTTTAGATCTGATTGGTTATGACGGCCCTGAGCCAGTTGAAGATGGAATCTCTTTTCTAGAGAATGCACTTATAAAGGCAAGAGCTGCTCACAAGCACACAGGACTTCCTGCCTTAGCTGATGATTCGGGTTTGGCAGTTGAGATTCTCGGAGGAGCGCCTGGTATCTTCACAGCGATCTGGTCAGGAACAAAAGATAACGTTGCTAACAGAAGACTCCTGCTTGCTCAACTCAAAGATATTGCTCAAGAACACAGGTCAGCGTCATTTGTTTGCACTATCGCTCTAGTTACTGATGATGGTGAAACAAGTTTCACTGGAGTATGGCCTGGTGTTATTGCTACCGAAGAGCGTGGCACTAATGGTCATGGTTATGACCCTGTGTTTATTCCAGAAGGATTTAACCAAACAGCTGCGGAACTAGAGCCTGAGGTTAAGAATGCTCTTAGTCATAGAGCCCAAGCCCTTAGTGGGCTAATCAGTTACTTTAGAGGCTAGTTTTTCTTTTCTTGCCTTTATTACTTCCAAAACAACTGGAATAAAAGAAATGGCTACAAGAGCTAGTGTTACAAGAATCACGTTGTCTCTTACAAATGAAATGCTTCCTAAGAAGTAACCGATTAGTGGAACTATCAATCCCCAAGATGCTGCTCCAATGAGGTTGTATCGAAGGTAGTAGGCGTATTTCATCTGACCGACTCCTGCTGCGACTGGAATGAAGGTTCTCATCACCGGAACAAAGTGGGCAAAGATAACGGCTTTGGCTCCATACTTCACAAAGAATGCCTGCGCACGAACAGCATTGTCTTGGCTAAAGAACTTTGAATCTGGTCTCTTGAATATTGCAGGACCTGCTTTTCGACCTATGAAGTAACCGAGTTGGTCACCAATCACTGCCGATACAGAAATAACTATGCAGGCTAGCCAGATTGGAAAATCGATTACACCAGCACCGATCATCACTCCAACAGCAAATAGGAGAGAGTCACCACCTGGCATGATGACACCGATAAACAGCCCAGTTTCAGCCATCACCACAAGGCTTACCAAAATCATGGCTGCTGGGCCCATTCCTGATAGGACGGACTCAAAATCGAAGTGCAGTATGTCGTTTATATTCATGTGCCCCCAGCAGGAATCGAACCTGCGCCCCCGCCTCCGGAGGGCGGTGCTCTATCCCCTGAGCTATGGGGGCCTAGCGGATAAGCCCAGACTACCAGCGACCTAATCTATTGGGGCAGAGCCCTTATGGCCTTCACGGGCACTTTGGTAGACTTGGGGCATTACCGGCGTAGGCGTTGTGGCCTTGAAGCCCAATCAATCTACTCCCCAAAGTAAAGGTGCATCACGTGACCCCTGCAGATCTATCCAGTCACATTCTTGCCATCCTGGGCTCTCTGCAGTCTCAGGGCAAGTTGGCGACTATTGATCTGCCATCTGAGGTTGTCGTTGAAAGACCAAAGAATCGTGACCACGGTGACTGGGCAACAAATGTTGCAATGCAGTGGGCTGTGAAGCTTGGGTCAAACCCGAGAGAGTTGGCATTGTTGCTCTCTAAAGAACTTGAAAGCGTAGCTGGCGTTTCAAAAGTAGATGTTGCAGGTCCAGGATTCATCAACATCACACTTAGTGCAGCAGCTGCTGGAGAACTTGCTAAGCAGATTGTTCAAGCAGGGGACTCTTATGGTCTAGGCAACCTTCTTGCTGGAATCAAGATGAACCTTGAGTTTGTTTCCGCTAACCCAACTGGACCCATTCACATCGGTGGAACTCGTTGGGCAGCAGTTGGTGATTCACTTGCCAGAATCTTCGAAGCTCAAGGAGCAAAGGTCACAAGAGAGTATTACTTCAATGACCATGGTGCCCAGATTGATAGGTTCGCTAGATCATTACTCGCTGCTGCAAGAAATGAAGACGCACCTGAAGATGGCTATGCAGGTGAATACATCAACCAGATTGCTAAGGCTGTAGTTGAGAAGCACCCTAATGCAGCCTCGCTACCAGGGGATGAAGCTAAGGAAACATTCAGAGCAGCTGGTGTTGAACTCATGTTCGGCGAGATTCGTGAATCACTCGAGAAGTTCGGAGTTCACTTCGATGTCTTCTTCCATGAGAATTCTCTTTATGAGCAAGGCGCTGTTCAGAAAGCAATCGAAAGACTTAGAGATCTAGGTCACATCTATGACCAAGATGGTGCTGTTTGGTTGCGTTCAACAACGTTTGGTGATGACAGAGATCGTGTTGTTATCAAGAGCGATGGGGAAGCGGCATACATCGCAGGAGATCTTGCTTACTACCTAGATAAGCGTGAACGCGGATTTGATCAAGCCATCTACATGCTTGGTGCGGACCACCACGGTTACGTGCAACGAATGATGGCTATGTGTGCAGCATTTGGTGATGAGCCAGGTGTGAATCTTGAGATTCTTATCGGTCAACTAGTCAACCTAGTCAAAGACGGTGAACCAGTTCGTATGTCTAAGCGAGCTGGCACTGTTGTGACAATGGAAGACCTTGTTGATGCTGTTGGAGTAGATGCAGCAAGATACGCTCTGACCAGATCTTCAATCAACTCAATGGTTGACATTGATCTTGACCAGTTATCAAAGAAGACCAACGACAACCCTGTGTTCTATGTGCAGTATGCTCACGCTAGAACCAAGCAGGTTGCTAACAACGCAGCTTCACTGTCCGTTGATGACAGTGAGTTTGATCCAAGTCTGCTAACTCACGAAAGTGAATCAAATCTTCTTGCAGCTCTTGCTAGGTTCCCAGCAGTAATGGCTCACTCATCAACTGAACGTGCACCTCACCTGGTTGCTAGATATCTTGAAGAAGTCGCTGGTGTTTATCACCGTTGGTACGACGCGTGTCGTGTCACACCACTATCGGGCAATGCTGTTGAGCCTGTTCACAGAACCAGACTTTGGTTGAATAACGCTGCTTCTGTTGTTCTAGCTAATGGACTAAAGGTCCTTGGCGTAAGTGCACCGGAGCGTATGTGATGAATAACAATCAACTGGCTCCAGCGTGGTTAGAAAAACCTAAGGATGTGAACGCCTTTGCAGCTGGCATTTGGCCAAAGAGCTTCAAAAGAGAAGCCGATGGAAACGTTTCTATTGGTGGTAACGCTGTTGGCGATCTAGTTGCTCAGTTTGGTTCTCCACTATACGTCTTAGATAAAACTGAATTCTTTGACAGAGCAAATCAGATCATCAAAGCTTTCTCTGTTGCCGCTGCAAAGCGTGAGACAACATCAAAGATTTACTATGCGGGTAAAGCATTCCTTTCTTCAGAGGTTGTGCGCTGGGTGGATGAACTTGGAATGAACGTTGACGTTTCATCTGGAGGGGAGCTAGCCGTTGCACTTGCAGGCGGCATTGACCCTAAACGGATTGGTCTGCACGGTAACAATAAATCACACAGTGAAATCGGCAGAGCAGTATCTGCTGGTGTTGGTGTGATTGTTATTGACAGCGATATTGAAATCGAAAGAATCGCTTCGGCTGCTGGAGCACAAGACAGAATTCAGCCAGTAAGGCTAAGGGTAAACAGTGGCGTTCACGCTCATACCCATGAGTATCTGGCTACGGCTAGAGAAGACCAGAAGTTCGGTATTGCCATGGCTGATGTTCCTTCGCTGGTTGAAAAGATTAGATCACACAAGCACCTACAGTTCTTAGGTTTGCACTCACACATCGGTTCACAGATCTTTGCCGTTGACGGTTTTGTTGAAGCTGCTAAGCGTCTAGTTAGCCTTCAGGCAGAGCTTCTCAAGGGCGGGCCAGTGCCAGAGATGAACCTTGGTGGAGGCTTTGGTGTTGCTTACACCCCAGCAGATAATCCGCTTGAGATTGAAGATGTTGCTAGGGCAATCACTGATGCGGTAGCGGATGAATGTGCGAAGTACGGTATTCCAATTCCAGTTCTTGCCTATGAGCCAGGTCGAGCAATTGTTGGACCGAGCGGAATAACTCTTTACAACGTTGGGACAACTAAAGATGTTCTAGTTGGTGAAGATGCAGATGTTAGAAAGTATGTCAGTATCGATGGTGGCATGAGCGATAACGCTAGACCTGCTCTCTATGGAGCGGACTACAGCGTTTCTCTAGTTTCAAGAGAGTCTAACGCGGCACCTGCACTTTCTCGTGTTGTTGGTAAACACTGTGAGTCAGGGGACATCGTTGTCAAAGATGCATATCTTCCTGAAGATGTTGCCCCTAATGACCTCTTAGCTGTTTCGACCACTGGTGCATACTGTTTCTCTCTAGCTAGTAATTACAACTACCTAGCCAGAGCTGCCGTTGTTGCTGTTTCTAATGGCAAAGTAGATCTAATCGTTAGATCTGAAACTGAAGAAGATCTACTCGCAAGAGATGTGAAGGTGTCAAGATGATTGAGTATCGTCCACTGAGAGTTGCTCTTTTAGGAGCGGGCTCTGTTGGCTCTCAGGTAGCCAGACTTATTCTCGAAAACAAAGCTGAACTTGCTGCTCGCGTTGGTGCAGAACTTCAGTTAGCCGGAGTTCTAGTAAGAGATAAACGTGCTGCAAGAAACTATGGCATTCCTCAAGAGCTAATCACAACCGAAGCTGATCAACTGATTCTTGGTGCTGACATTGTTATTGAAGTAATGGGTGGCATTGAGCCTGCTAGAACCCATATCTTGGCAGCCCTTAACTCTGGTAGTGATGTCATCACTGCCAACAAGGCTCTCTTAGCTACTCACGGGTCAGAACTATTTGATGTGGCTGAACAAGTTGGTGCTCAACTTTACTTTGAGGCAGCGGTAGCAGGTGCTATTCCAATTATTAGACCTCTACGCGAATCTCTTGCGGGAGATAAAGTCAAACGCATCATGGGTATTGTCAATGGTTCAACTAACTTCATCCTTGACCGCATGGACACAACAGGTTCAACTCTTGAAGAGGCTATGGCTGAGGCAACCAAGCTTGGTTACCTAGAAGCAGATCCTGTGTTGGATGTTGAAGGTTACGATGCTGCTCAAAAAGCAGCCATCTTGGCTTCTCTTGCTTTCCATACTGAAGTTCCTTTGGAGAAGGTTTACCGTGAGGGAATTACAAAAGTTACTCAAGATCAGATTGCGGCAGCTAAGCGAGATGGTTATGTAATCAAGCTTCTCGCAATCTGCGAAATGATTGCTGCCGATAGTGAGAACCCAGAAGATGGCATCTCAGTTCGTGTTTATCCTGCGATGGTTCCACTTGAGCATCCACTAGCTGCAGTTCGTGGAGCATTCAACGCTGTGTTCGTAGAGGCAGAAGCTGCAGGAAGCCTAATGTTCTATGGTGCTGGTGCTGGTGGTATTCAGACTGCGTCAGCTGTGATGGGTGATCTTGTTTCTGCTGCTAAGCGTCACGTTGCAGGTGGGCCTGGTTTGGCTGACTCAGTGCACGCTGAACTAGAAGTACTTCCTATCAGTCGAATTAAGACCCGCTACCAAATCACTTTGGAAGTTACAGATCAACCTGGTGTTCTTGCATCAGTCGCAAACATATTTGCTTCACATAATGTTTCTATCGAAACAGTTGAACAGTCATCAAAGATGATTCAGGCAGAAACAACTGCTTGGCTTGAAATTGGAACTCATGAGGCTAGTGATAAATCACTAGCAGCAGTAGTAAGTGAACTCGACGCCAGTGCCGCCGTTGAACAAATCACCTCTGTTATCAGAGTTGAAGGAGTATAAAAATGGCACAGCAATGGCGTGGAGTTATCAACGAGTATTTTGATCGACTAGATATCGCTCCGGGCACCAAGGTAATTACTTTGGGCGAAGGTGGAACACCTCTAGTTGAGGCTCCTGCACTAGCAAAGCTTGTTGGAGCAGCAGAAGTATGGCTAAAGGTTGAGGGCATGAACCCAACAGGGTCATTCAAAGATCGTGGCATGACCATGGCTGTCACCAAGGCTGTTGCTCATGGAGCAAAGGCTGTGATTTGTGCATCAACCGGTAACACCTCAGCAAGTGCTGCTGCATATGCAGCAGCTGCTGGAATCAAATCTGTTGTGCTTATTCCTGAGGGCAAGATCACCATGGGTAAGTTAGCTCAAGCAGTTGCTCACAAGGCAGAGATCCTGCAGGTAAGAGGCAACTTTGATGACTGCTTAGTTCTAGCTCGTGAACTTAGTGAAAACTACGCTGTGCACCTAGTGAACTCCGTGAACCCTGACCGTATTGAAGGACAGAAGACAGCAAGCTTTGAGGTAGTTGAGTCTTTGGGCTTTGCTCCTGATTTTCATGTGATGCCAGTAGGTAACGCGGGTAACTACAGTGCTTATTTCAAGGGTTACCTTGAAGAATTCAACGAGGGCAAAATCAAGGGTGTTCCTGTGATGTGGGGCTTCCAAGCTGAAGGTTCAGCACCATTTGTAGCCGGTCACCCTATTGCTCACCCTGAAACCATCGCAACCGCTATTCGTATTGGTAACCCAGCATCTTGGGATCTTGCTCTAAGCGCTCAAGACTGCAGCAGGGGAGAGTTCGGAGCTGTTAGCGATGAAGAGATTCTCTGGATGCATCGTTACCTATCAAATGAGGTTGGTGTCTTCGTTGAGCCTTCTTCAGCTACAGGTGCTGCTGGTCTATTCAAGAATTCAAAACTGGGAAAAGTTCCATCAAATGCCAAGATAGTTGTCACTGTCACAGGCCACGGTCTGAAGGATGTTGGTTGGGCTTTGAAGGATGCTAATGGAAATGAAATTTCTCCAACATCTTGTTCCAAGGAAACCAGTGAAGTTGCAGAGCTTCTTGGATTGGATAAAAACTAATGCGTTTAGATCAAGCCAATGCGATGCTGGGTAGAAAAGTTGTTGTTAAAGTTCCAGCGACAACAGCAAACCTAGGGCCTGGCTTTGACACACTCGGCATGGCGCTTTCTTTTTATGACGAACTTGAAGTTCAAGCAGTCGATGCTCTTGATGCTCAGGTTGAAGTCATTGGTGAAGGTCAAGGCGAAGTTCCAACAGGAGACGAAAATCTAGTTGTTAAGGCCATTGCTTACACTTTTCAATATCTAAGACAACCACTACCTGGTTTGAGACTTAGAGCTCACAACTTCATTCCGCACGGTAGAGGCATGGGTTCTTCAGGAGCTGCAGTTGTTGCAGGAATCATGGCGGCCAAAGGGTTGCTTGAAGGCATTGTTGAAATCACTCCTACCCAGTTACTTGAGATTGCAACCAAGCTTGAAGGCCATCCAGACAATGTTGCTCCAGCACTATTCGGTGGTCTAACAATTGCTTGGCAGGATGAGGCAGGACCTAAGCACAAGAAGCTCTTTGTTCACAGAGGTGTATCACCCTTGGTTCTAGTTCCTAAGAACAAGATGTCCACAGAATTGGCAAGATCACTTCAGCCTGACTCTGTTCCTCACGATGATGCTGTGTTCAACGTTTCAAGGTCAGCTCTACTTATCGCAGCCCTGACCCAGAGCCCTGAGTTACTTCTAGCAGCTACAGAGGACCGTTTGCACCAGGCGTACAGGGCTAAAGCAATGCCTGAGACTGATGCTCTAATCACTGCTCTTCGCAATTCGGGACACGCCGCTGTGGTTTCAGGGGCAGGACCTTCTGTACTTGTTTTAGCTAGCGATCCAGCCCAAAGACTGGCTGCGGCAAGCCTTGCGGCCCAACTTTTCCCTAGTTGGAGCCCCTTAATGTTGGCCGTAGACTTCAAAGGTGCTACTGTAGCAATGTACACAAATCCTGGGGCTAACAAATAGCCATCCAAAATCAGATCCCGTAAAAAACTTACGGTTCCTGCATGACAAGGGTCATGCAACAAGCAATCCACCTCAAACAAGAAACCGATTGCTAACTAAGAAAGAGTCAAACAAACATGGATGAAGTCCAAAAAGAAAATTCTCCAAAGAGATCACGTCGCGTAACTGCAGTTCCTGCAACCGACGCACCAGCTGAAGCTAAGAAGCCAGCTCGTTCTCGTAAGAGTGAAGAAGCCCCTGTGGCAGCTGCTGAAACAAAGTCTTCTGATGCAGCACCAGAGCGCACCAACACTAGAACTCGTAACCGTTCAGCAGATTCTGCTGAGTCAGCTCCTAAGGCTGAAGGTTCACAGGAATCAAGTTCAGAGCGTCCTAATCGTGACCGTGAAGTTGATAGCGAACGTCCAGAACGTTCGGAAAGAAATGAACGTCAGGGTCAGAACCGCAACCGTAACCGAAACCGCAACCGTGGTGGCGGCAACGATCGTTTCCGTGACCGTGGTCCAAGAAGAAACAACGACAGAGATGAAGTTGATACCGAGATTTCTCCAGACGATGTATTAGTACCTGTAGCAGGTATCTTGGACATCCTGGATAACTACGCATTCGTTCGCACCTCAGGCTACCTAGCTGGTCCTAACGATGTTTATGTCTCTCTTGGTCAGGTAAAGAAGTATTCACTTCGTAAGGGTGACGCTGTTGTTGGTGCAATTCGTCAGCCACGTGAAGGCGACTCACCATCAAGAACTAAGTTCAACGCAATCGTTCGCGTTGACACTGTTAACGGTCAGACTCCTGAAGAATCAGCTAACCGTGTTGAATTCGGTAAGTTGACTCCGCTTTATCCTCAGGTTCGTCTACGTCTTGAGACAGAGCCAAACAAGCTTTCAACTCGAATCATCGACCTTGTAGCTCCGATTGGTAAGGGTCAGCGTGGACTTATCGTTTCACCTCCTAAGGCAGGTAAGACTCTAGTTCTGCAGGCTATTGCTAACTCAATTGCTGTAAACAACCCAGAGGTTCACCTAATGGTTGTTCTAGTTGATGAGCGTCCTGAAGAAGTTACGGACATGCAGAGAACTGTTAAGGGTGAAGTTATTGCTTCTACTTTTGACCGTCCAGCTGAAGATCACACAACTGTTGCAGAGCTTGCAATTGAAAGAGCAAAGCGTCTAGTAGAGATGGGTCACGACGTTGTTGTGTTGCTTGACTCAATTACTCGTCTAGGTCGTGCTTATAACCTTTCAGCTCCTGCATCAGGCCGTATTCTTTCCGGTGGTGTTGATTCATCAGCCCTTTACCCACCAAAGCGTTTCTTTGGTGCAGCTAGAAACATTGAAGACGGTGGATCACTAACCATCCTTGCAACCGCTCTAGTTGAGACTGGTTCGAAGATGGATGAAGTTATCTTCGAAGAGTTCAAGGGAACTGGAAACATGGAACTTCGTCTTTCACGTTCACTTGCTGACAAGAGAATTTTCCCAGCTGTTGATGTGAACGCATCTGGTACTCGTCGTGAAGAAATGTTGATGAGCCCTGATGAGACCAAGATTGTTTGGAAGCTTCGCCGTGCTCTTGCTGGCCTTGAGCAGCAGCAAGCACTTGAGCTTGTTCTAAACCGCCTAAAGGAAACTAAGAGCAACGTTGAGTTCCTAATGATGGTTCAGAAGTCAATGCCTGTAGCAAGCGGATCTGAAAACGACTAATGCTTTCTTCAGTCCAGGCATTACTGGCTGAACATGCAGAGTTGCAACAGCAACTTTCAGAGGCCTCAGTCCACGCCAACCCAGTTCTTGCGAAGAAACTCAACCGCAGGTATGCCGAGCTAAACGCAATTGTTTCGGCCTACCATGTCGTTAATGAAACGCAAGCTGATCTTGACGCAGCCAAAGAGATGGCTAAGGAAGACGAGAGCTTTGCTGATGAAGTTCCAGCCATGGAAGAAAAACTTCACGAAGCAACAGAAAAGCTTCGAAGACTGCTAATCCCTAGAGACCCTGATGATGGCCGCGATGTCATTATGGAAATCAAAGCTGGTGAAGGTGGTGCTGAGTCAGCTCTATTCGCAGCTGACCTTTTCAGAATGTATATCCAGTATGCGAACAGCAAGGGCTGGAAGACAGAAATCCTAGACAAGAACGAATCAGATCTTGGTGGATACAAAGATGTTCAGATTGCTATCAAAGGCAAGTCATCTGATCCTGCTGAAGGAGTTTGGGCTCACCTGAAGTATGAAGGTGGAGTTCACAGAGTTCAGCGTGTTCCAGTAACTGAAACTCAAGGCCGAATCCATACCTCAGCAGCTGGTGTTCTAGTTTTCCCTGAGGTTGATGCTCCTGAAGAACTTGAGATTGCGGCTAACGAGATTCGCGTTGATGTTTTCAGGTCATCTGGTCCTGGTGGTCAGTCTGTTAACACAACTGACTCTGCTGTTCGTCTAACCCACATTCCAACCGGAATTGTTGTGTCTATGCAGAACGAAAAGTCTCAGCTGCAAAACCGTGAAGCAGCGATGCGTGTCCTTAGAGCTCGTCTTCTTGCTGCTCAGCAGGAAGCACTAGAGGCTGAACTAAGCGCTGCAAGAAAGTCACAGGTTAAAAGCGTTGACCGTTCAGAGCGAATCAGAACTTATAACTTCCCTGAGAACCGCATTGCTGATCACAGAACTGGTTATAAGGCATACAACCTAGATCAGGTAATGGATGGAGCCTTAGAGCCTGTTGTTCAGTCTGCTATTCAGGCAGATGAAGAGGCTCGTCTAGCCGCCCTTGGTGAAAACGAATAATGAAACTCTCCACTGCTCTCGAACTTGCATCAAAGAAGTTTGAACTAGCAGGTATTGAATCTTTTCAGGCTGATGCTGAAATTCTGCTTGGGTTTGTTCTTGATCTGTCTCGTGGTGAATTACAGGTTAAAGCCATTACTGGTGATTCAATATCAGAAGCAGAAGAAACTAAGTTTCTAGAACTCGTTGAAAAAAGATCAGAAAGATTCCCACTTCAACATCTAACCGGAGTCGCTTATTTCAGACAGCTTGAACTCAAAGTTGGTCCTGGTGTATTTGTCCCTAGATTTGAAACTGAGACAGTAACTCAGTTAGCAGTGGATGCTCTCAAAGCAATTCCTAGCGAGAATCCAATTGCTGTTGATTTGGCAACGGGTTCTGGAGCGATTGCAATATCTCTGGCTGTTGAGGTTCCTAATGCCAGAGTCTTTGCAGTCGAGCTAAGCGAAGAGGCACTTGTTTATACAAGGCAGAACTTCGCCAAGTATGCACCTGAGGCAACTCTCGTCCAAGGTGATCTTGCTGATGCTTTCCCTGAACTAAATGGTCAGGTTGATGTGTTGGTATCTAACCCTCCTTATATTCCTGATGACATGATTCCTATTTACCCTGAGGTTCATTTACATGACCCTTCACTGGCTCTATACGGTGGGGCAGATGGTCTTGACTTAGTTAGAAAAGTTGAAGCCTCGGCTAAGAGATTGCTGAGAGAAGGCGGAGCATTAGTTATTGAGCACGCTGACATGCAGGGCGATGCGATTAGAGAACTAATATTGAGCCTAGGTTGGCGTCAGTGTTCAACTCAAAAAGATTTATCTGGTCGCGATAGGGCGACCACTGCGATTAGATAGGGCGGTTAGCAAGAAATGCAAAAAATCTTCGACTGCTCTGTCGATACTGAACTTCTTACTGGTATGCGATTAGCCAAGGTTGCACTTGGCAGAACAGAACTAGCAGTTATCCCAACTGACACTGTTTATGGAATTGCTGCCAATGCTTTTTCACCTGATGCTGTTCAAGCTCTACTTGATGCAAAGGGCAGAGACAGGCAAACTCCACCCCCAGTTTTGATTGCAAATCTAAACATGGCGAAAGCTCTTGTGGAAACACTTCCTGAAGCTGCAATTAATCTTGCAGAAACTTTTTGGCCAGGAGCACTAACAATCATTCTTCGTGCACAGCCTTCATTGCAGTGGGATCTAGGGGAGACCAAAGGGACAGTTGCACTTAGAGTTCCTGATCACAAGATTGCTCTTGCACTAATTGAAGAAACTGGACCGTTGGCTGTTTCAAGTGCGAATCTAACCGGTGAGCCATCAGCAACGACTTGTAAGCAGGCTTTTGAATATCTGGATTCTTCCGTTGGCGTCTTTCTTGATGGAGGGCCGAGTCCAAAGGGCGAAGCATCAACCATTGTTGACCTCACTGCACTTTTCGATAGTTATGACTCAGAGGGAAAGCTATCTACAACTGGAAAAATCAGGATTGTTAGAAGAGGGGCTTTATCTGAAGCCAAGATTCGCTCCGTCGTTGGCGACCTACTGGAAGTAAGTAAGAGCTAGTGCGCGCCTATCTTCTTCTTATGGCCATAGCAGGTGTGGTTACCTACCTAGCGACATTTGTTGTTCGCCGATTGGCTGACCGTTACAAGATTTACCCAAAGGCAATTAGAGCCAGAGATATGCATTCCAAGCCAACCCCTCGTATTGGTGGTTTGGCTATGTTTATTGGATTTGTGGTCTCTGTTGCCATCGCTGCCCCTATTGGTTGGTTCGAGGTGGTGTTTGCTGATCCTGGGCCAATCATCGCAATCTCACTGGCAGCCCTGGTGGTCATGGCTATTGGTTTCCTAGATGATCTCTATGATTTGGACTGGACCATCAAACTGGCTGGCCAGTTCTTAGCGGCAGGAGTATTGGCTTGGAACGGTGTTCAAATCGTTTCTCTGCCTATCTTCGGTATTACCGTTGGCTCTTTCGGTGTTTCATTTGTTGTAACAGTTTTCTTGGCTGTGTTAGTGATGAACGCAGTGAACTTCATTGATGGGCTAGATGGCTTAGTTGCAGGAGTAGTCCTCATTGGAACAGTTGTGTTCTTTATCTACTCTTACCTTCTTGCCCAACAGATTTCGCCAACCAACTACTTCAACTTGGCAACCGTAATCTCGGCCATAGTGATTGGTATGTGTGTTGGTTTCTTGCCACACAACTGGCACACGGCAAAGATTTTTATGGGAGACGGGGGAGCACTGCTTCTTGGACTTCTAATGACCGCATCTGCTCTAACCGTTACAGGTCAGATTGACCCTGCATCCCTAAACCGAGATGATTTAGTTCCTGCTGTCTTGCCCTTGATCTTGCCAATTTCGATTCTGCTTCTGCCACTTCTAGATTTCGCTCTGGCGGTTGTTAGAAGGCTGGCCGCAGGTAAGTCTCCATTTGCGGCAGACAGATTGCACCTGCATCACAAGCTTCAAGATTTCGGTCACGGACATGTTGGGTCTGTATTGGTCTTCTACTTCTGGAGCGCATCTGTTTCGGTAAGCTGCCTGCTTTTGTTCTTGACCGATATCGTTTGGGTCATTGCGTTTGCAGTAGCTTCAATTTCACTTTCACTTTTGTACACACTATGGCCAGCCATAAACCGAGTTCAATCAAGAAGGAAGAAAGCACATGTTTGATGATCTGAAATCTGTAATGCTACGTGTCCTAAAGCAGGGGACTGCTCTAGTTGTCGCAATCACAGTTATTGGCGCTGGTGTGGGTTACCTGGTTGCAGGCACTTCTGGTGTTCTAGCTGCTTTGGCAGGTGGATTGTCGGCAGTGGGTTTCACTGGACTAACCGCGCTGAGCTTTCTTGTTGGGGCAAAGCTCCCTTTGACTGGTTTCCTAGGTGCAGTGATGGGTGGTTGGTTCCTAAAGATTGTGCTGTTCCTAGTTGTCTTCAGCCTTTTAAACAGGGCAGAATGGCTCACCACTGAAGCCAGACCGATCGTCTTCTTTACTGTTTTTGCGGCAGTGATTGGAGGGCTGATTATTGACAGTCTTATCGTGGCGAAAGCCAGAATTGCACCTTCAGACCAATCCAGTTAAATAACTGATAATTTCGGTGAATTTGCCGTTTTGGGGTGTCTGGATGCTGATACGCTTTGAGTATCGCTTGCACTCGCTGCAACGAGAAACCACTGTAAATCGCCGCTAGGTTAGGCATAGCCTGCCCCGAAACAGGAGTCCAAGCTGTTCTCTTCAATGTTGTTGCGTGTAAGCGAGGCCATTAGGCCTGCCGCTGGCTCTGGCGATGAATTCGAAGGCCCAAAGATTGGCAACGAGTTTTTCCCTCCAGCAGTCCTGTTTGAAGGAACCCCATTTGAGCTAAACAGAGTGATGCTCATCCGTATCTTGGTGACAGTTGTTCTAATCATTGTTTTCACAATCCTGGCTAACCGTTTCCGTAAGAGCACTTTGACTGGACAGTATGTTCCTGGTCGTTTCCAGATGCTTGGTGAAATGGGAATCAACTTTGTTCGCAAGAACATCGCCCATGAGCAGCTAGGTGAGAAAGACGGAGATCGATTCTTACCGCTTCTTGTGACGATATTCTTCACTGTCATTGGAATGAACATCACGGGTGTAGTTCCTGCTCTAAACCTTGCAGGAACCTCCGTAATCGGTCTTCCACTAGTGATGGCTCTGGCAGCCTATGTAACTTTCATTTATGCAGGTGTCAAAAAGCACCGCATGACATTCTTCAAGACAGCCCTTTTCCCTTCAGGTGTTCCAAAAGCTCTATACATCATGCTTACACCGATTGAGCTGGTCTCTACATTCGTTCTTAGACCAGTTACTTTGGCTCTTCGTTTGACGATGAACATGATCGCAGGGCACTTGCTATTGGTGCTTTGCTTTACTTCAACCCACTTCTTCTTGTTCAACGTCGATGGTCCGTTCAAGGCAATGGCTGCAGGAACACTACTATTTGGTTTTGCTTTCACACTCTTAGAGATTTTCATCTCAATGCTTCAGGCCTACGTTTTCACGCTACTAACTACTGTCTATATCCAGCTGTCGTTAGCAGATGAACACTAAGAAACAAGGGTTGACAAAAGTCAGCTCAAACAATGGAAGGAAATAAAGTGCAGATTATTCAAATCGCAACAGAGACAGCAGTACAGGTATCAACAATCTCAGGAAACCTAGGTGTTCTAGGTTACGGACTAGCAACCATCGGCCCAGCACTTGGTGTAGGTATGGTTGTTGCAAAGACCATCGAGTCAATTGCACGTCAACCAGAAATGGCTGGTCGTCTTCAGGTAACCATGTTTATTGGTGTTGCTCTGATCGAAGCTCTGGCTCTTATTGGTCTAGCTACCCCATTCATCTTCACTGCTTAGGTCTTAACTCATGACTAACGAATTCCGCGAACTAATGAACACTGCGGCTTCAACAAACCCGCTATTGCCGGCATTCCCGGACATCTTGTGGTCTGCCGTCGTGTTCCTCGTTCTGTTGGTCTTCTTCTGGCTTAAGGTTTTGCCAAGTTTCAAAGAGAACATCGATGCAAGAACCGAAGCAATCGAAGGTCGCTTGGCTCTAGCAGAGAAGGCTCAGGCTGAAGCGGCAGAAAAAACTGCAAACATTGAAGCGGAGCAAGCACTGGCTCGCACTGAAGCTGCACAGATTCGTGAATCTGCTAGAGCTGAAGGTGCACAGATCCTTGCTGAACTAAAAGAAACCGCTGCTATGGAAGCACTTCGAATGACTGAAACCGCAAAGAAGCAGATTGAGGCAGAACGCCAGGCAGCGATTATCGCCTTGCGTGCTGAAGTTGGTGCACTAGCAATCGACTTAGCCTCATCAGTTATCAAGCAGAGTCTCAAGGATGACAAGAACGCTTCAAGCATGGTAGATGGTTTCCTCGCAGATCTAGAGAAAGACAGCAAGAAGAACTAATGGCCTCATCAACTCGTCAAGCGCTAGCTCAAGCTAAGGCAGATTCATCTGCATACCTTGGGTCAGACCTAGCCTTTGCGATTGACCTATTTGTCGTAGCCGACGCAATTTCTGGTAGCACCCAATTGCTCGGAATCCTCTCAGACTCTTCCACTGAGAGTGAAGCGAAGAATGCACTCATTGAGCGTGTGTTCAAGACAAAGGTCAGCGCAAATGCAATCGAGTTTGTGAAGAAAGTTAGTGCACTTAGATTCTCT
>JBIJAB010000161.1:0-8591 GCA_044345975.1 Rhodoluna sp. | reverse complement strand
GCCAACCTGACTGGAGCCAACAGAATTGTTCAAGGATTCGGCTGGCCGATTGTCGCTTTCATTGCCTTCTTCTCTATCAAAGCGATCAAATCTAGAAAAGCAGGGAACAAGCATCCTTTCGGAATCAAGCTGGAAAAAGACACCAGAGCTGATCTAGGTTTCCTTATCTTCGGTTCTCTAGTTATGCTCACAGTTCCAGTGGCTGGAGGCATGCACCTTCTTATTGGAATCCTGCTGATTGTTATTTACTGTGTTTACCTTTGGCGAGTATCAACTTCTGAACGAGGCGAACCTGAGCTAGAAGGAACCGCTGCTTATGTTGGATCTTTACCTAAATGGGTAAGAAGGTCCTTCATTCTTGTAATGCTGATACTTGCCGCAACTGTAATCTTTATCAGCGCTAAGCCTTTTGGTGACAGCTTGGTTGAAGCTGGAATAGCGCTAAACATTGACGAATACATTCTTGTTCAGTGGCTAGGACCCATTGCATCTGAGGCACCTGAGTTCACTCTGGCATTCCTATTTGCGGCTCGCGGCAAGGCAGTTGCTGCGTTAGCAATTCTGATTTCCAGCAAGTTGAACCAGTGGACACTCTTGGCAGGATCCATGCCAATTGCATACATCATCGGTGGTGGCGATAACGCCGCTCTTCCTATTGTTGGTCGTGGAGCATCAGAGCTTTGGTTGACTACAGCTCAAACACTGTTGGGTGTTGCAATCCTCCTCACTCTTCGTTGGGGATTGACTTCATCTATTTTGATGTTCGGCTTATTCCTTGTTTCCGTGATTCCAGATGAGACGTATAGAAATGCACTTGGGGCAGTTCACATGGCTATCGCTCTTTATTACTTCTATAGAAATAGAGCACTCATTGTGCCAACCTTGAAAGCCCCATTTAGTCGACCAAAGGAATGACCATGAGAAAAATCGGACTTATTGAAAAACCTGCCTTAGTTGCAGCCACGCTCGGTCCGATTGTCACCTTCATCGGTTACACCATCGCAGGAATGATGTGGCCAGGCTATGACGGAGTCAAGAAAACCATTAGCGATCTAGCTGCTGATGACTCACCAGTGCAACTGTTTATCTCAGTTGTATTCATTTTTGGAGCTGTCTGCGACTTCATTATTGCTCGCTATGCCAAGGCATTTAGCATGCCAGGTCGAATAGTCATTCTTCTTATTGGTATCTCAACTATTGGGCTTACAATCTTCACGACTCCTGACCAAGACAGCTACTCCGTCATGCATCGATTTTTTGCCATTTCTAGCTTCTTTTTGCTTTGTGTCTGGCCACTTTTCGCCATGAGGCGGGGAAGTGATGTTCCACCGCTACTTAGACCTGGAGCAGCCATCGCGGGAGCCCTAGTAATAGGTGTGATCTGTATCTGGTTCTTGAGCCTTTGGCAGGATCCAAACTCCACCATTACTGGCCTTGGTGAACGCATTGGGGTTGGGGCCCAAGGCCTTTACCCAATGATCGTTATCTGGCACAGCTACCTATGGCAGAGAAAGAACGCCAAGGCTAACCAGCAATAACCCGCTGGGCTCTAGCACCAAGTAAACAATGGCCTTCAAGGCCGTTAGTGGGCCCTATTGGGAACGTGATCCTGCCCCTTACCTTCCATTTCCCAGTTGAATCTTTTTGATAACAAATCTGTAAAGACTCAATGAAAGCGGTTTCTCGGAAGCGGTTTCAGAGATAGATTCTAGGCAAGCCATAAGTGGCTAGGGAATACATCTGTGGGCTTTGTCCGGCCCTTAGGTGCATCATTTACTGAAAGGTTCTCATGTACGCGAACAAATCTGCACTTCTAAAGGGTCTAAACCGAGTAGCTCTCTTCTTGGTGACCGGAGCATTGCTTGTTACTGGTGTCACACCAGCTCAAGCGAATGTCACTACCCCTCTATTCCTGAACTTCGAAACAGCAGATGTTCTGAAGACCGTGTCTAGCACTCCTAGCACAGGTCCTTACGGTGGAGCCACGACTGAGATCAAGGCCTCCACGAACCTAAGTGGCAACTCTTTGCACTTTACAAAGTCCACGGGCAGCACGGTTTGGGCGGGAGTGAACCTTCTATTGGGTAACTCAACTCCGTTCCGTTATACCGATGCTAGCAAGCCGATCATTACTCTTGACTACTGGTCAAACGACACCGTGCCAACACCAGTAATGATGAAAGTTGAAGGTGCAGGCGCTGCACTCAAGACTGTTACAGCACAACCAGGACTAAACAAACTAAGCTTCGACATGTCAACTGGAACCGGTTGGAACCCAGATGCTGTTTACAAAATTATTGCTTTCTTCCCGAACTTCGGTGCCGATGACCGTACATACACCGGCCCTGGTCCAGTAGCAAACACAGGACAGATTTACGAGATCGACAACGTTTCCATCAACGGTGGAACCGCTTCTGACCTTTACGTTCCAGCTCCAGCAGGTCGCGATGTTCCTGCAACACTAGTTACCTTTGAAGCTAACGACGCTCTTGGTGCGAAGGTAGTGGGCGATTCAACAGGTGCAAAACCTGAAGGTTCTTTCGCTGGTGCAGCAACAACTATTGAAGATGCTCCTGCTGGTGGTAACGGTGGCAAGGCATTGAAGATTGTTAAAGCAGGAGAGGTTTACTCTGGTGCAACAATCTTGAACATCACAGGTAACACCAGAATCACAAATGGAACTCACAAGACCGTTACCTTCAACTACTTCTCTGCTAAAGCAAACTCTCCACTACGTGTTGAGTTGGTTCCATACCCACGTGCACTTGGAAAGACAGTAACTGTTCCTCAGGGTTGGTCAAGAGTTGTTGTTGACTTCAGTGATGTAGCTGGTTGGTCTGCGACAGAGGATTACCTATCTCTCGCAATCTTCCCTGATTTCAACGTGGCTCCAGCCGCTGTACCTGAGGCTTACTTCGTTGACGATATTGCAATCAACGGTGCAGTTACTCCTGCAATCCGTAGCACTCCTCAGGTTCTAGTGAACTTCGAGAGCAACGACACATCTGGGCACTCATTGACTGACTTTGGTGGAAACCAGTCTTCACTTGTAACTGATGCTCCAGCTAATGGATCTGTTGGATCAACTAAGGCTATGAGAATTGCATTCGCAGGTGGCGAGCCTTGGGCTGGAACAACATTCCTATCCAGAGCTGCTGGACAATCTCTGATCTCAGCAAACAACTTTGTTGTGAAAGCAAACATCTACTCACCAGTTGCTGGTAAGAGATTGGCAATGAAGCTAGAAAACGTTGCTGCTCCTGCTCAAGCAATTGAGAAGGATGCTACAAGCACCACTTCTATTGGTTGGAAGACTTACAGCTTCGATTTCAGTGTTGGTGGAAGCCTCGCTATCGATTACAACAGAGCTTCTGTATTTGTTGACTTCCAGGGCAGCCCGAAGAGCACTGAGCCTTTCTTTGTTGATGACATTGCATTCAACGGAGCAAAGGGTGCAGATCTTGGTGGCGCAGTTGTTGAGCCTCCATTCACTGGAAATGCAAATGTTCGTCTAGTTGGAATGGATGACACTAACTCATTCAACCGTCCAGCTGATGCAGCGTTCTTCTCAGTTGCTAACCCTTGGTACCGCGTTGGAATCAACGTTCGCACCAAGCAGGTTCCTGTTGGTTCGACTCAGACCTTGACTTACCTAGCTACCAACGCAGCGGACAACACTCCACTCGCTGGTCAGACAGTAACTTTGACATTCGGCAAGGAATTCTCTGGATCAAACGCGAAGGTTAACGTAGGAAACGTTGCTGCTGTTGGAACTCAGAACAAGACTGTTACTGGTGTTACCAACGCTGAGGGTCTAGTTACCTTCTCAATGGTGAACACCGACGTTGCAGCTGATGCAGCTAACTTCCCTGGAGCGAACCTTGGTGCTGACTACACAGGTAAGAAGTTGTTTACTCAGGTTTCTGCTTGGGTAACCAGCCAGACTCAGGACAGCATTGACCTAGTTGACTTCATCTTCTTCCGTCCAAGCACTTATGTTGATGCAAGAAACGCAACTAGCACCTTGCTAACTTTCGAAGCTGGTGACACTCGCGGTGCAAGCGTTGTTGGTGGTGCTGCTGGAGCAAAGATCGAAGGATCTTTCGAAGGGTCTGTAACAACTATTGAAGATGCTCCTGCTGGCGGTAACGGTGGCAAGGCTCTGAAGATTGTTAAGAGTGGTCAGCCTTGGGCTGGTGCCAACATGCTGAGCTTCGGATCTGATATTCGTATCACTAACGCAACTCACAAGACTGTTACATTCAACTACTTCTCACCTAAGGCGAACTCACCGGTTCGCGTCGAGTTGAACCCAGGTGCTATCGGAACTAATGTGACTGTTCCTCAGGGTTGGTCAAGAGTTGTTGTTGACTTCACAAACGTTGCTGGATGGTCAGCAACTACTGAGTACACAGTGTTAGCTCTATTCCCTGATTTCCAAGTAGCTGCGAGCAACCCGCCTGCAGAGTTCTTCATTGATAACTTCGGAATCAACGGAGCTACAACACCTGCTATTCGTACTGCTCCTCAGGTTCTTGTGAACTTCGAAGACAACGACAATTCAGGTTTCACCCTAACTAGCTTCGATGGAAACCAGGCTTCAGTAGTAACTGATGCTCCAGCTAATGGATCAGTTGGTTCGAAGAAGGCTTTGAGAATTGTCTTCGGTGGTGGACAGCCTTGGGCTGGAACCACATTCCTATCCAGAGCTGAGGGTGTATCTCTTATCTCTACAGGAAACTTCGTTGTAAAGGCAAACATCTTCTCACCTGTTGCTGGTAAGGACATCAGACTGAAGCTAGAAAATGCTGCAGCTCCTGCACAGGCTGTCGAAAAGAACGCGACTTCAAAGAGCGTTGTTGGTTGGAGCACATACAGCTTCGACTTCTCTGTTGGTGGTAGCCCAGCTATTGACTACAACAGAGCAACAATTTTCCTTGACTTCTTGGGTAACCCAAAGAACACAGAAGCTTGGTTCGTTGATGACATTGCATTCAACGGAGCAAAGGGTGCAGATCTTGGTGGCGCAGTTGTTGAGCCTCCATTCACTGGAAATGCAAATGTTCGTCTAGTTGGAATGGATGACACTAACTCATTCAACCGTCCAGCTGATGCAGCGTTCTTCTCAGTTGCTAACCCTTGGTACCGCGTTGGAATCAACGTTCGCACCAAGCAGGTTCCTGTTGGTTCGACTCAGACCTTGACTTACCTAGCTACCAACGCAGCGGACAACACTCCACTCGCTGGTCAGACAGTAACTTTGACATTCGGCAAGGAATTCTCTGGATCAAACGCGAAGGTTAACGTAGGAAACGTTGCTGCTGTTGGAACTCAGAACAAGACTGTTACTGGTGTTACCAACGCTGAGGGTCTAGTTACCTTCTCAATGGTGAACACCGACGTTGCAGCTGATGCAGCTAACTTCCCTGGAGCGAACCTTGGTGCTGACTACACAGGTAAGAAGTTGTTTACTCAGGTTTCTGCTTGGGTAACCAGCCAGACTCAGGACAGCATTGACCTAGTTGACTTCATCTTCTTCCGTCCGGAAAGCTATGTTCCTGCTAGAGAAGCTACTAGCACTCTTCTTACATTTGAAGCTGGTGACACCAGAGGCGAAAGCGTAGTTGGTCCAGCAGCTGGTGCGAAGATTGAAGGTGCTTTCGAAGGGTCTGTAACATCTATCGCGGATGCTCCTGCTGGCGGTAACGGCGGCAAGGCTCTGAAGATTGTAAAGAGTGGTCAGCCATGGGCTGGTGCAAACATCTTGAGCTTCGCTTCTGGTGTTCGTGTCACCAACGAGGCTAACAAGACTGTTACTTTCAACTACTTCTCACCTAAGGCTAGTTCACCACTACGTATTGAACTTGGCCCAGGTGCGGTTGGTAAGACTGTGACTGTTCCTCAGGGTTGGTCAAAGGTCGTTGTTGATTTCAGTGATGTTGCTGCTTGGTCAGCAACTACTGAGTACAACTTGGTTGCTATCTTCCCTGACTTCCTAGTTGCACCTGCAGCGACTCCTTTGGAGTTCTTCGTGGACAACTTCGGAATCAACGGAGCTAAAACTCCTGACATTACCGTCCCTGCTACTGTCTACAACGCTCGTCTTGCAGACTGGAACGCTTCTAACTCATTCGATGGAACCAAGATCTGGGGTGACGCTGGAATCGGCCAAGGCTGGTTCGACGTTCACACCGGCTACTTCGCTAAATACGTTGCAGCAGGATCAACCTTCGAACTTCGCTACAGAGTGACTAACGCAGCAACTGGTGCTAACGCTCCAGATGGAACAGTTGTTACTTTGAGCCTTGGAGCTGCATGGTCTAACTCAAACGCTAAGTTCGCCGCTGGAAACACTGTCGTTGATGGTGTCACTAAGTGGGGCGGTAACGGTCAAGAAGACATGGCAACTGTTACAGCAACAGTTACCAACGGATTCGCGACCGTGTCTTTGAAGTCAAACGACACAGTTGCTGACGCCAGTGCAAACCCAGGTAACGCAAGAACAAACCCAGATGGTCTAAACCCTAGATTCATGCAGGTGAAGATCAAGGTTGAGGGTAACAACACTGTTACTCGTCAAGACTGGGTAAACATCATTGCTACCAAGCCTTCTGCGGCTCCGACAGTAACTTCTGTTACTGCGAGAAACGCTAGAGCAGGTCAGGCAGTGGACATCATCGGAACCAACTTGGGTGACGCACTAGCTCACTCTGTAGCACTGCTATCTCCTGCTACAGCTAAGTTGGCTGAAGTTCTAACTCCTGTAACAGTTGTATCTGTTAGCGCGGACAGAACCCGCATGACTGTTCTATCTCCTGAGCTATCTCAGAAGGGTGCCTTCGTTGTAACTAACTCGGGTGGTGCTGCTAGCTCAACTGCATTCGCATCTAGTTCAGCAGTGACAGCAAAGCCAACGATCTCAATGCCAGCATCTTTGGTAAGAGAAGTTGGTTCTACCATCACTCTGACCGGTAACAACCTTGGTTCAGTTTCAGCAGTTACCATCGGTGATGTAGCGGCTCCATTCACAATCGTGAGCGCTACTTCAATCGTTGTGACTGTTCCTGCTGGAGTTGTTTCTGGTTCGAAGATCAATGCAACTAACGCTGGTGGAACTACAACCACAAGCAAGTTCATCTACCAGGCAGCTGTTATTGAAAACGTAACAACAGCAGCTAAGGTTGGCGACACTGTGACAATAACCGGTAAGGCCCTCAAGGTCAGAAGCATCGTATTTGGTGGCAACAAGGGAGCGAAGCCAGTGATCAACGAGAACGGTACAGTTACCGTTGTTGTTCCAGCTGGAGCGCTAACTGGTGCAATCAAGATCACAACCAGTGCTGGTGTTTACTTCACCAAGTCATTCACAGTTACTCCACCAGCTCCGATTGTTTCATCATTCTCACCTGCGACAGGTAAGAACGGTGTGACAGTTGTGACAGTGCGAGGAACTTCTCTAAGAGGTGCAACTGCAACTGTTGGAACAACAGCGGTTACAGTTCTACCAGGAGCTAACTCAACCTCGTTCAAGTTCGTAATCCCAGCTGGTGCAACTAGCGGCAAGATTACAGTAACTACACCTGGTGGTTCAGTTGAATCGACTAACGCACTGAACATCAACTAGTCATAAACAAAAAGAACTGCCTCGTCCGAATGGACGAGGCAGTTCTTTTATTGAGGGATCCTTAGATTGGAACGACTGCCTTGAACTCAGTCCTTTGAGTTGCCTCATTCCAGTTCAACGTTCTCTCTAAGCAAATCGCATCTAGCATCCTTGATCCAACGCTTTCAATTTTCTCTCTGGTTGGTTTTAGTCCATCATTGGTAACTAATACCATCAGATCGTTTGGGTTCAAAAGTTGTACGCTGACTTCAATGGATGTCGCCTGTCCGTGACGAACTCCGTTGCTAATCACTTCCTTAAGAATCTCATTGAGTACTTGACTGACCACCGAGTTGTTTGCAGCGACCTCTTTTACCTCTTTAGTGAGTGTGAACTCAATCTCACATATGCCTTCCCAGACAGAACTTATTTCGGAAACACTTAGGTCTATTGGTTGATTCTGTGAATGTCCTCGCTGGAGAGCATCCAAGGCACGCTGAAGGTCCTCTATGACGTGATCTCTAATCTCCGAGGTCAAGACTTTTGAGCTTCCTACTCTTATGGATGCTGAAGTAAGGGCGGGCTGAACAACGCCGTGAAGCAGGAGGTACCATCCGTGGCGAGCTAGCCAAGTTTTCTGCTGATAAAGCTTGTTCTCACGTGCCAACTCATCAACGACAATAGTCAACTGTTTCTCAATCATGGATTGCTTCAAGTCCAGAATGTGTGCTTGGGAAGCAGCTATCACAGACCAGCCGTGCATGATCAAAAATGTTGGCAAAAGTTCCGGTACTCCGCCCTCATTTGTAATTTGAGAAAGGAGAAAATAGCCAGGAATGCCTGAAATGAAAGCGATGCAGGTTACAACAACAAATGCAGGAATCTCCTTTAGAGAAGACATGCGAAGGGTTAGGAGCTTCATAGAAAACATCATTGCCACATTTAGGGCAGCTACATACATGATGTCCATGGCAGTTGCGTTAGGCAC
>JBIJAB010000032.1:0-8633 GCA_044345975.1 Rhodoluna sp. | reverse complement strand
AAGGACATGGGCTTTACTTCAGTTTGGATAACTCCTCCTTTCAAGCAGCGTTATGTTCAAGGCTCTAGTGCTTCTTACCACGGCTATTGGATTACAGACTTCACAGACATTGACCCACACCTGGGAACTAAGGCTGACTTCAAGGCGTTTGTTGACTGCGTTCATTCTCAAGATATGAAGGTGGTTCTAGACATTGTTATGAACCACACCGGAGATGTGAACTACTACACATCAGGCAACTACAGCTTTGGTGCCCCTAGAACTCCAGCGGTATCACCTAATGATGTAAACCTAAGAAAGCCAGCTTTCCTGAATAACCTTTCTAACTATCACAACCGTGGTGATGTTCAGAACTGGAATAACAAAGAGCAGGCCCAAAACGGTGATTTCTTCGGTCTTGATGATATTGCTACTGCGAAACCTGAAGTTATTGAAGGCTTTGCTCAGGTTTATGCAGACTGGGTTAATGATTTTGGTATTGATGGTTTCAGAATTGATACAGCCAAGCATGTTGATGATGCATTCTTAGGTAAGTGGTGGCCAAGAGTTCTTGAGCTAACTAATCAGAAGAAGCCAGACCTGTTTGCTTTTGGTGAAGTTTATGACTTTGGCACAGGCAACCTAACTGACTTTGTTAGAAACAGAGGTATTCCATCTGTTCTTGACTTTGCTTTCCAAGGTGCTGCCGTTCAGTTTGCATCAGGTAACAACATCACTGACATCACCAACGTCTTTGCTGCTGACGACTGGTACACAACCAACAAAACCAATGCCTATAACCAGGCGACATTCCTAGGCAACCATGACATGGGTCGCTTTGGTCTAATGCTCAAGAATGCAGGGTCACCTCAGAATGATCTCTGGGGAGATGCTCTTCTGGGTTATGACCTTATGTATATGTCTAGAGGTATTCCAAATGTTTACTACGGAGACGAAGTTGGAATCATTGGAACCGGTGGCGATAAAGAAGCCAGACAAGATCTCTTCCCAACAGGTGTTTCAGCTTGGCGTTCAGAGCCACGAATTGGAGCGAACCCTATTGGAGCTGGAAGTTACCTAACTCAGAGCAATCACCCAATTCAAGAACGAATTGCTGCCCTAAACACTTTGAGAAATCAACACCCTGCTCTCAAGCTTGGTGCTCAAATTCAAAGGTATTCAGGCAATAACGTAATTGCTTTTAGTCGTATTGATTCATCCAACCGAATGGAATACCTAGTTGCTTTGAATAACTCTCAGAGCACAAGGACAGGTTTGAGAATTAAGACTTCTAGCCCTAACACCTTGTTCAGCCAAGTCTGGGGTCAAACTCAGAGCGTAACTTCTGATGCTCAAGGCTTTGTAACTATCTCTGTTGGAGATCGTCAGGCAGTTGTTCTAAAGGCTCAGAGCGCCTTGCCTCAGAAGTCGTCGGTTGACCAAATAACCCTCACAGTCACTAAAGACCAAGGAATTGCAATCTGGAAGCCTAGAGCCACTATTGCCAACTGGGATGACCCGTCAACCTGCACCTTTGTTATCAGGGTTGGCCAAGGTGCTTGGCAGATTCTAGGGGTGGATGACGCTCCAGACTGGAAGATGATCCTCACTGGAGCTAACTTCACGGCTGGAGCCAAAATAACCATTGCGGCTATCGTCAAGTCCTCATCTGGGTCAATAGGCATCTCTAATGCCATTGACATCACCAATAATCCCTAGGTCAGTACCTAGATTAAACGTCTATGAGGCTTTGAAGTGTTGAATCTCCCGAAAGAATTCAACTCTCGTTAACCTTTAGAGCCATTATGAGTCATAGGTTCAGGCGATAATCGAAACATGGCCACTCCCACTAAAAAGTCCCCTGTGAAGGACGCTCCAGCGATGGTGGCAGACACCCAAAAACCCCGTCAACTCAAGTATGTCTGGGACTTCCAGGACCAGGTTTTCCGTGGAATCATGCGCAGTGCTGGTAGCTCAGTGCTTGTCATCATGGCATTGGTTGGCTTGTTCCTAACCCTTCGAGCAACAGAAGCTTTGGGCACAGTTGGTTTTGGATTCTTTACGACTCAGGCCTGGGAGCCAGATTCAGCTAACTTCGGTATTGCTGCAGTTATTGCAGGAACAGTGATCATAGCTTTGATTGCGATCTTCGTAGCAGTTCCTTTCTCTCTTGGAACTGCACTTTATATAAGTGAGTATGCGCCAAGGCGCATCAAGAGAATGTTGATTACTCTTGTTGACCTGATGGCAGCTATTCCATCGGTAGTTTTCGGTCTGTGGGGTTTCTTCTTCTTGCAAAATGAGGTAACTCCAGTTGCTAAGTGGTTATCACAGAACTTTGGTTGGATTCCTTTCCTATCAGTTCAGGGCAGCGACCCATCTGATCCACTAACGCCAACCACAGTTTTCACTTCATCAAGCTTGATTGCGGGAATTGTTGTTGGTTTGATGATTACTCCAATCGTGACTTCTGTTATGCGTGAAGTTTTCTCCCAAGCCCCAATTGGTGAACGTGAAGCTGCTCTAGGTCTTGGTTCAACTAGATGGGGAATGGTTAGAAACGTTGTTCTTTCCTTTGGTAAGGGTGGAATCATTGGTGCAACGATGCTTGGACTTGGTCGAGCCTTAGGCGAAACCATTGCTGTTTACATGATTATCTCGCCGGTATTCGTAGTGCAGCCAAGGATTCTTGAAAACGGTGCTAACTCTGTATCAAGCCTTATTGCTCTTCGATACGGTGAAGCAACTCAGATGGGTATGTCAGCTCTTATGGCTGCTGGTCTTGCCTTGTTCATCATGACTCTGATTGTCAACTTCGCAGCTTCATCGATAGTTGCTCGTTCGAGATCAGGAGCAAGCAGCTAATGACTAGTCCAAATATGGTTGAAGAACAAAAGAGGCAGCTGCACGGAATAAGAATCCGTGACTTACTAACTACCGTTACTGCTGCTGCCTCAGCTATTGCATCGACCGGATTCCTATTCTCTATAGCTCCTTTGAACGGTCTGCTTACCTTCGTTTTGATTGCTTATCTGTTGTTCATAACTTTCTTCGCATTGATTACAGCAATTGACGATGACCGCGAGGGTGTGAAAGACAGAGTTGCGTCGGTAATTATTAGATCTGCAGCTATTGTTATCTTCTCTGCATTGGTTTTCATTGTTGTATTCACAATTTCTAGAGGCTTTGAAGCACTTCCATATCTGAACTTCTTTACCGAGGACATGAGCCTGGCAGGTCCGTTAGATCCACTTAGCTCTGGTGGAATCCTGCATTCAATCGTTGGTTCTCTAATCCAGATTGCAATTGCTTTAGCCATCACTATTCCTCTAGGCCTAATCACAGCAGTATTCCTAAACGAAATCCCAGGTAAATACAGCAGATTTGTTAGAACCATGGTTGAGGCCATGACTGCTCTACCTTCCATTGTTGCTGGACTATTTATTTATGCAACAGCCATTTTGTTGCTTGGAGTTCAGAAGTCAGGGTTTGCTGCGGCTCTAGCTATTAGCGTGATGATGCTTCCAATCATGATTAGAGCATCTGATGTCGTTCTAAGAATCGTGCCTGGAACTTTGAAGGAAGCATCTTTAGGTTTAGGTGCAGGTGCTTGGAGAACTGCATGGATGGTTACCCTGCCAACAGCTAGATCAGGTCTTACAACTGCAATCATTTTGGCTACCGCTAGAGGTATCGGGGAGACATCACCTGTGCTTCTAACTTCTGGTTTCACAGCAAGCATGAATTTAGATCCAACTAACGGACCTATGGTCTCACTGCCGTTGGCTATCTTTCAGTTTGTGAAATCACCAGAGCCAACAATGATCGCTCGAGGTTTTGGAACCGCTGCGGTTCTAATGTTCCTTGTTTTGATTCTTTTCATGCTTGCGAGAATCTTGGGTTCAGACAAGAACGTGTTTGGCAATTTGGTCAAGAACATAAAGAAGCTGACAAAGAAGAAGGTTGCATAGTGAAGGTAAAGCTAAAAGTGCGAGTGCTGTCAGGGATACTAACTGCAGTTGTCGTTTTTGGTTTCTCAAGCTCAGCGGCTTGGGCTGCTGACTACGTCCCAGTTAACGGTGCAGGTTCTTCTTGGTCAGCTAACGCTATTGACCAGTGGCGTAGAAACGTTGTTCAGTACGGTATGAGAGTTAACTATGCCAGCACAGGTTCATCTGATGGTAGAAACCAGTTCAAAGCGGGAACTGTTGACTTTGCATCATCTGAAATTCCTTATGGTCTAAAAGATGGAAATGTTGTTGACGCTCTGCCGTCAAGGGCTTTCGCTTACATCCCTCTTGTTGCTGGTGGTACTGCGCTTATGTACAACCTGAAGATTGGTGGCAAGAGATTTACCAACTTGAAAATGTCTGGCGAGACTCTAACCAAGGTTTTCACTGGCGTAATCACATTCTGGGATGATGCTGCAATTGCGGCGGAGAACCCAGGGGTGTCTCTCCCGAAGCGAAAGATTGTTCCTGTAGTTCGTTCAGATGGCTCCGGTTCCACAGCTCAGTTCACTTCATGGATGGCTGATGAGCACACCAAGATTTGGGATGATTACTGCAAGCTAGCCGGCAGAAGCACGCCATGTGGTCTGACATCTAACTACCCTGTTGTTGCTGGTAAGGGCTACGTTTCTCAGCCAGGTTCACAGGGCGTTTCTGGTTATGTGTCGCAAAACGCTAACGAGGGAACTATTACCTACGTTGAGTACTCCTACGCACTAAAGACTGGCTTTCCAGTCATCAAGTTGTTGAATGATTCAGATCACTACGTCTTGCCAACGGCTTCCAACGTAGCGGTTGCTCTTCTTGAAGCAAAGATTGATAAGCGTCCAGGAAATTCATTCTTGACTCAAATTCTTACTGGAGTCTACGATTCCAAAGACCCTAGATCGTATCCGCTATCGAGCTACTCATATCTGATTGTTCCAACCGGAGTATCAGGCTCGTTCACGGCAGCAAAGGGTAGAACCCTAGGAGATTTTGCTTACTACTATCTCTGCGAAGGTCAGCAGCAAGCTGAAGTTCTTGGATACTCTCCACTACCGATCAACTTGGTCAAGGCTGGTCTTGAGCAAGTAAAGAAGATTCCTGGCGTTAGCGCTAAGGACAAGGACGTAGCCAAGTGCAACAACCCAACCTTCTCTCCAGATGGAACCAACCTTTTGGCAAAGAATGCACCTATGCCTCCTGCAGCCGACAAGAAGGGTTACACAGGAACCGACCCTGGTGCTAGTGGTGGCACTGGTTCTGGTTCTGGTGGTGGCACTGGTTCTGGTTCTGGTGGTGGCACTGACTCTGGTAACACTGGTGGTGGCACTGACTCTGGTAACACTGGTGGCGGAACTGATTCTGGTAACACAGGTGGTGGCTGGGTTGATAACGGTGGGGTTGTAGATAACGGGATTGTAGGTCCTGGTTTCTGTGATAACGACACTGGAATTTGCCAAGCTGTTTCTGCAGAAGCTATTAGCCCACCTGATGAAGCAGGCAAAACTTTCGCTCAGGTTCAAATAATTTTCTTAGCAGTATTGTTTATGGGATTGCTTCTAACCTTCCCGGTTCTATCATTGCTTCGAAGAGGTAAGAACAGCTAATGAAGCCTAGATTGTTTCTTAGATCTCTTCTTGTTTTAGCTATGGGCATGACCCTTTTGGTTAACCCTTCAGCTTCTACAGCACAAGTAGGTAGCGAGATAACTAAGAGTTGGCTTGCAGATTCAAGAGATCAATCAAGTCACTTCTATGACGAGTTCAAGAATTTTAGAGTTACTGTTTCACAGACTAGAAACCTTTCGAACCAAGGTGTGACGATTACTTGGTCTGGTCTGAATAGAACTATGCCGGGTGAGTTTGCCAGCAACTACGTTCAAATCATGCAGTGTTGGGGAGCAGAATCAGGCCCTACACCTCAGCAGTGTCAATGGGGCTCCCCAATTGTTGCAACAGAATCTCTAATGGGTTCTTTTACCGCGAACAGAGACCTAATGCGAGGCGAGGATCCGAACCAGCCTTACAACACATCATTTTTGATTCCGCCTCCTGTTAATCAGCCTTTCTTACGCTCGTATCGAGTTCCTTTTACTTCGGTTGCTGGAGACACAACCTTCAACTTCGTTAAGTATTTCTCAACTGAAACCAGTAATGAGTTCTCTGCTGCACCAACAGGTGTGAGTGGTGGTGGTGAAGCAGTATTTGAGATTCAAACCGCTCTGGAAGCTCCTCACCTAGGTTGTGGAGCACAGACTGAAGCAGGGCCAAGAGACTGTTGGTTAGTGGTTGTGCCAAGGGGAGAGCTTAGAGCAAACGGTTCTCGTATCCTCGATGCTGAAAGAATCAATGGTTCGCCCCTATCAGCTTCAAACTGGGCTAACCGTGTGCAGATTCCATTAAGCTTCTCGCCACTCACTGTTTCATGTGCTCTAGGTAACTCTGAGCGTCGTGTAGTTGGAACAGAGATGATTGCTGCAGCTATGTATTCTTGGCAGCCAGCTCTTTGCAAGGACACAGCAACTTTTGGTTATTCACAAATCGGTGACGGTGAAGCTAGAAGACAAATTACTGGATCACTGTTTGGATCTTCTGGTCTAGCCTTTATCGCCGACCCAATTGAGGAAGAACTAATTGGTAAGAACCAACTGGTTTATGCGCCTGTTGCCAATTCGGCTGTTGTAGTGGCATTCAACATCGAGAAGAACTTTAAATCCGATTCGCCTTTGGTTTCGCAAAATGGAGGCTTGGTTACCGACCTCAAGCTCAATGCAAGGCTTATTGCCAAGCTTTTGACTCAGTCTTATAGAAACGACGTGCCTGGAGGAAACTTCAAAGAGCACGTTATCGATAATCCTCGAAGTATTGTTTCGGACCCTGAGTTCATTCAGCTGAATCCTGACTTTGAATATTTCCAAAGAGGAATTGAACCAGGTGGTCTAGTTGTTTCCCTAGGAGCTTCTGACTCGGCAGCATTGGTGTGGAGATGGCTACAAAACGACCCTAAGGCTAGATCTTTCCTTCTAGGCGAGCCAGATCAGTGGGGAATGAAGTTAAACAAGTTCTACTCAAGCTTGGAACTAGCTACTGATACTGAAATTGAGTCTTTCCCTAAAGCTGACCTGTCTTACTATCGAGCAAACTCAAATACTCCTGAACCAGGTTTCTCAACTTTGGATATGCGTCCCTACGCTCACGACATGCTTGATGCTGCAGCAGCAGCCAGAAGAGGCGACCCAAAGAGCAAAACTATTTGGGACCCAAATAAGATTCCAGCTACTTTCTCATCAGGTGGTGCACAACCAATCGGCCAGAGATTCATGTTGACCATTACTGACTTACCAGCTGCTCAAAGGTATGGACTTGGAATTGCAACTCTGGTTAATTCTGAGGGCCAGCAGAGTTCACCAACTAGCGCTTCTCTGAATGCAGCTGTTGCAGCGATGCCAGTTGATCAAAGAACGGGCATGGTTTACAACGACGGTAAGTCTGTAAATGGTTCGGCTTATCCATGGACATCATTGACCTATGCGGTGGTTAATGTCTGTACACAGGACTCTAAAGCTCTTTCTGAATACAGTTCAATGCTGAACTACGCCACCGGTGCTGGGCAGATAAACGGTGAAGCACAGGGAATGCTTCCAGCTGGATATGTGCCATTGAGTTCAAATCTTATCAACAAAGCCAAAGCTGCTGCTAAATCTCTAACCAGCAGCACAATTGCTAAGGATTGCCCTTCCACAAACCCTGAGGAAGAACCTAAGCCAACCCCAACTCCAACTCCGACACCTACCGAACAGCCAGGTCCAGGTCCAGTTGACCCAATCAATCCGGTTGATCCAAGTTCAGGCCCTAGAGCGGACTCTTTCAAGACTTTTGGTGAAGGTAGTTCTGTAAGCGGATCACTTGTCTTTGCTTCCTTGCTTTTTGGTTTTCCAGGGCTCATTCTAGGGCAGTTCCTGCTAGCTCGAGCCAGAAAGCGTAAAGAAAATCAGTCTTAAATTAGCGAGTCGTTAAGGTTTTATACACCTTAGGGTCGTGGCTCGTTTACTAATCGCCGAGAGACTCACAGCGTCCCAAGATTTGTTTCGCCAATTGTGGCGAGTCAGATTCCACCTTCGAAAGGAACTACAGTGAAGAAAAAGTTGTTCGCACAACTATCAGTTGCACTTAGCGGTGCAGCGGTAATCGCAGCAGGAACCGCAATGCCGGTTATGGCTGATCCAGTTTCAGTAACAAAGTACGCAGAGCTCGTAGGTTTGGGCTCAGACACAACCATGGACGTCATGGATGGTATTTCTCTAGCCCTAGGCGATGTCAGCGGAACTGACGCAAGACTTAAGCTTGCAAGCTACAAGGCAATCGGTTCAGCCGATGTTGTAGTTTCTCCAGATGGAATTGCTATTCCACGAGCGAACGGTTCAGGTGCTGGACGCGATGCACTTCGTATCGCAATCGGCCAGGTTAACTCTGCTGCTGTTGCAATTGCTCCAGATGAACTTGGAAAGCCTCGTACAGCTTCAAACCCAACAACTGCGCAGCTAGCTGGTAAATTCCACTACGCTCGTTCTTCATCAGGTCCTAGCGGAGCGATCTCAAACGGTGTTTTGACATACGTTCCATTTGCTCAGGACAACATGACTTATGCAACAGCTCCACT
>JBIJAB010000031.1:0-8670 GCA_044345975.1 Rhodoluna sp. | reverse complement strand
TGCTGATTGATCCCAAAGCCGCTAAGGTTCGTGGGGTTGCCAAGCTAGTAAAGAAAGAAGCCCGTCGTGAGACCGGGCTCTTTCTGCTTGAGGGACCACAAGGTTTCCGCGAGGCACTCGAAAGACCGAAACTTGTTCTCGAAGCTTTTGCTACCGAGGAGGCTTTGGCACGTCATGATGATTTGTTTGCAAAAGCAAAAGCTGCCCGTATCGATATTCAGTTAGTCAGCGAGCAGGTGCTGGCAGCCCTAAGCGATACCAGCACCCCTCAGGGTGTTGTGGCTGTCTGTCACCAGTTCGATGTCTCTCTTGATGATGTGATTGCCACCAAGCCAAAGCTTGTTGCTTTGCTTTCTCAAATCAGAGATCCAGGTAATGCTGGAACTGTTCTACGTGCAGCAGATGCTGCTGGAGCGGATGCTGTTATCTTCACCGGGGGAAGCGTTGATATCTATAACACCAAGGTTGTTCGATCAACCACTGGTTCAATGTTTCATCTGCCATTCGTGATTGATGTTGAGATCAATGAAGCAGTTGCCGCTCTAAAGGCAGCTGGCATTCAAGTCTTAGCTGCCGATGCTTCGGGAGATGCTCTGCCTGCGTTAGCGACTGAAGGTGCACTTGATAAGCCAACTGCTTGGATGTTTGGCAACGAAGCCTGGGGCTTTGAACCAGAGATCCTGAAGCTAGCTGATCGAGTAGTGGCTGTGCCAATCTACGGGGCAGCAGAATCTTTGAACCTAGCCACGGCTGCCAGTGTTTGTCTTTACTCGTCAGCCTTCCAGCAGAACTCAGCAACTAGCTAAGCCTTTATAAAAATAACAGTGGATATACTTGAGGTCTAATGTCAGAGAATGTAGAAATAACTAAAGCAGCAGTCGATGCTGTTGTTTCTGATGCTCTGAAGCTCATTCAATCTGCCACTGATTTGGCTTCTCTAAAGGCAATCCGCTCAACCGCTGTTGGCGAGAACTCTGGGATCACCAAGTTGAGCTCTCTAATGGGCAAGCTTCCAGGGGATAAGAAAGCTGATGCAGGAAAACTTATTACAGTTGCAAGGGCAGAGCTAAACGCTGCTTTCTCTGAAGCTGAAACAACTTTTTACCAAGCGGAGCAGAATCAGAAGCTTCTTGAAGAAAGCGTTGACGTTACTGCTGCACCAATGACACAGGTTCTTGGAGCAAGACACCCACTATCTCTTCTGCAGGATGAAATCGCCGATGTCTTTATCGGTATGGGTTGGGAAATTGCTGAAGGACCTGAAGTTGAAAGCGAATGGTTCAACTTCGATGCGCTGAACTTTGATGCTGATCACCCAGCTCGTGCGATGCAGGACACTTTCTTTGTTGAACCGGTTGATGCTCATCTCGTTCTTAGAACTCACACATCTCCAGTTCAAGTTAGATCTCTACTAGAGCGTGACCTACCTGTTTATGTTCTATGCCCAGGTCGAGTGTTTAGAACCGATGAACTTGATGCAACTCACACTCCAGTGTTCCACCAGGTTGAGGGCCTTGCAGTTGATAAGGGTCTAACCATGGCTGATCTCAAGGGAACGTTAGAACATTTTGCTCGCATCATGTTTGGTCCTGATGCAAAGATTCGTTTGCGTCCATCATTCTTTCCTTTCACCGAACCTTCAGCTGAGTTAGATGTTTGGCACCCAGGTGCAAAGGGTGGAGCTCGATGGGTTGAGTGGGGTGGCTGCGGAATGGTAAATCCAAACGTTTTGCTTGCTGCTGGAATTGATCCTGAGGTTTATTCAGGTTTCGCGTTTGGTATGGGAATTGAAAGAACATTGATGTTCCGTAACGATGTCAAAGATATGCACGACATGGTTGAAGCTGACGTTAGGTTCTCTAAGCAGTTTGGGGTGGTGCTCTGATGCGCGTTCCACTGTCTTGGTTAGGTGAGTTTGTTGAACTGCCTAAGGATTCAACCGCTGATTCTGTGATGGCTGAACTTGTTAAAGTTGGTTTAGAAGAAGAAGGTTCACACGGTTACGACCTAGTTGGACCAATTGTTGTTGGACAAGTTCTTGAGTTTGTTGAAGAAGAGCAGTCCAATGGAAAAACAATTCGTTGGTGTCAGGTAAGAGTTGCTAACCCTGGTCAAAAAGCTGCTGATGGTGGGGAAGATGTTCGCGGCATTGTTTGTGGTGCTCGCAACTTTGAAGTCAACGACAAGGTTGTCGTAACTCTGCCTGGAGCAGTTCTGCCAGGAGATTTTAAGATTGCAGCTAGATCAACTTACGGTCACACCAGCGACGGCATGATTGCATCTGCTCGTGAACTAGGTCTTAGTGATGACCACGAGGGAATTCTTCGTTTGGTTACTTTAGGCATGGATCCGGAAGTTGGCGCAGATGCTCTTGCTCTTCTAGGCCTTAGTGATGAAGCAGCTGAAGTGAACGTCACACCGGATAGAGGCTATTGCTTCTCTATCCGCGGTATCGCTAGAGAGTTTGCTCACGCAACGGGAGCAAAGTTCACTGACCCGATTGATTCAGTCAGGCCTGTTCAAGGCTCTGGGTTCAAGGTTGAAATCAAAGACGATGCTCCGATTAGAGGCAAAGTTGGTTCAACAAAGTTTGTGATTAGAAGTGCAAGTAATGTAAACGCCGCAGCACCAACTCCTGCTTGGATGGTTTCAAGGCTAAAGCTGGCTGGCATGAGATCAATCTCAGTCGTTGTTGACATCACCAACTACGTGATGCTTGAAATGGGTCAACCTCTTCATGCCTACGATGCTCAAAAACTTGAAGGTTCAATCACAGTTAGAAGAGCTAAGGCTTCAGAGAGCCTCAAGACTTTAGATGCTCAAGAGAGATCGCTGAATGCGGAAGATCTTGTCATTGCAGATGAATCAGGTGCTATTGGTCTTGCTGGGGTTATGGGTGGGGCCAGTACTGAAGTAAGTGCAGATACCAAGTTAGTTCTTATTGAGGCTGCCAACTTTGATGGTGTTTCTATTGCTCGCACAGCACGCCGTCACAAGCTACCTAGCGAAGCTTCTAAGCGATTCGAACGAGGAGTAGATCCTAAGGTTGCCGAGTATGCAGCGGCTAGAGCAATCGCACTGCTAGAAGAACTTGCTGGTGCAACTGCGGATGAACTTGGAACTTTTGTCGATAACTCTCTAGGTGCGACAACAGTTTTCTTGCCAGAAGGGTTTGCATCTTCGCTAACTGGAGTTACTTACACTGCAACGGAAATCACAAGCACACTAAATGAAATTGGATGCGTTGTCGCAAGCGTTGACGGTGGCTTTGAAGTTATCGTTCCTAGCTGGCGACCTGACATCACGCACAAGACAGATTTAGTCGAAGAAGTTGCTCGTATCACAGGCTATGACCGAATTCCATCTCGCCTTCCTGTGGCTCCTCCTGGCAGGGGTCTAACCAAGCGTCAGAAGATGCGCAGGGCAGTGTTGAATCAACTTGCTTCAACTGGGCATGTTGAAGTTCTTACCTATCCGTTCTTGAGACAAGAGCAGAACTCTTGTTTCTTTGCCGAAGATGAATCAAGAGTTTTGCTAGCTAATGCCATGCAGGAAGACGTAAATGAGATGCGTCTGACTATGTTGCCTGGACTTATTGATGCAGCCAAGCGAAATGTTTCTAGAACACTTACAGATTTGGCGATCTTCGAAGTTGGCTTGGTGTTCCAACCAGCTAAATCAAACAAGAGTGTCACGCTACCTAATGGAACTTCACTGCCTAGCGATAAAGAACTAGAGATGCTGCACGATAGCGTTCCTAACCAGCCTTTAGCTTTGGGTGGATTGTTTGTTGGTAACAGAATCCCAGATCAGGTTGGAAGAAAAGCCAGCAAGTCAGGTTATGCCGATGCCATACAGGCGGCTCGTATTGCAGCTCACGCAGTTGGAGTTGAACTCGAACTTGAGCAGAGTGCACCTCAGGGTTTTCACCCTGGTAGAACAGCAAAGCTAATGATTAAGGGAACTGAAGTTGCTGTTGGTTTTGCTGGAGAGTTGCACCCAGAACTAGCTGCTGCAAACGATCTGCCTCGTCAGGTTGGTGTTTTAGAAATAAACCTTGAGCTCTTGTTTGCTCACGCACCTGGACTAGTTCAAGCAGGTGCTGTTGATACCTATCCAGCTGCTACCCAAGATCTTTCTCTCGTGATCGATCAAGATGTTCCAGCAGGAAAGGTTCTCGAGGTGCTAACTCAGGCAGCAGGTGACCTTCTTGAAGAGATTGTTTTGGTTGACGACTATCGTGGTTCAAACCTTGAAGAGGGCAAGAAATCGCTTACCTTTGCACTTCGCTTCAGAGCTAACGACAGAACTTTGACACAGGTAGAGGCAAGCCAAGCTAGAGACAACGCGGTCTCAGCAGCTAATGCCTCATTCGGCGCAACAATCAGAGCCTAAAGATTCTCTAAGGAGATCAGATGAAACTTAGGGTTGCCATAGCAGGAGCCAGCGGTTACGTGGGCGGTGAGTTAGCTCGTGTAATTGAAGATCACCCAAATCTAGAGCTCGTTACTGTTACAGGTAACTCAAGTGTTGGCGAAACACTGGGTTCACTAAACCCTAAGTTGAAGAAATACTCTGGGTTAGTTTTCGTTGAAAACAATAAAGAGAACCTTCTCGGTCACGATGTTGTTTTCCTAGCCCTTCCACACACTCACTCAGCTGAAGTTGCTTCTTGGCTTGAAGATGATGTTTTAGTTTTGGATTGTGGAGCAGATTTTAGATTAGAGTCCGCAGAAGAGTTCGAGAAGTTCTATAAAACCAAGCACGCTGGAACTTGGTCCTATGGAATGCCAGAGTTACTCATAGGGCAGAACTCTAAACAAAGAGAAGTGCTTAGTGGTAAGAAACGTATTGCCGTACCTGGCTGCAATGCAACAGCAATCACTTTAGCTTTTGCTCCACTACTAAGAAGTGGGCTTGTTGATTCATCTGATCTCGTATCAACACTTTCGGTTGGCACTAGTGGTGCTGGTCGCAACGCCGAAGTCAATCAAGGTGAAGCGTTAGCGTCTGCTTTTGCTTATCAAGTTGGCGGTATTCACCGTCACATCCCTGAGGTTCAGCAGAATCTGGAAAAGGTTTCTGGGTCGAAAGTGTCGCTCACCTTCACACCGGTTCTTGTTCCGATGTTCAGAGGGATTCTTGCAGTTAACACAGCGAAGGTATTGCCTGGTGTGAATCTTGAGTCTGTTCGGAAAGCATTCACTGATGCTTATGCAGAAGAAGATTTCATCGAGCTCTTACCTGAAGGAACATTCCCTGACACCTCAGCTGTTGAGTTCAATAACAAAGTGCAGATTGGTATTGCCCTTGATGAAGCATCAGGTCGAGTTATTGTGATTAGTGCCATCGATAACTTAGTGAAGGGCACTGCAGGTGCCGCTATTCAGAGCATGAACTTAGCTCTCGGACTAAGCGAGAACACTGGTATAGCTGAGGGGAACAACTAATGCAGAAAGCGGATGGTACCAACCTCGATCTCGCTCGCATCAAAGCACAGACCCTTATTGAAGCTTCTCCTTGGATTAGGCACTTCCAGGGCAAGGTGTTTGTGGTTAAGTTTGGCGGCAACGCGATGGTTGATGAGAAGCTTCAGCAAGCATTCGCATCGGACATTGCATTCTTGAACCTAGTTGGGATCAAAGCAGTTATTGTTCACGGTGGTGGACCGCAGATTACTTCTCGCTTATCCGAACTTGGCATGAGAAGCGAGTTTGTTGATGGCCTCAGGGTCACGTCACCTGAAGCGATTGATGTTATTCGTGATGTTTTGATGAACGAGATCAGTGCACCTCTGGCTTCAATGGTTGAGAATGCTGGAGCTAAGGCAGTTGTCTATAACGGGGCAACTGAAGGTCTTTTCACGGCAGCCATAACTCGCGCAGACCTAGGGTTAGTTGGCGAAGTTGTCTCTGTGGATGCTGGGGTTATCAAAAAGGCTCTCGAGAAAAATCTAATTCCCGTTATTTCAACTGTTGCACCGGATAGTTCAGGGCAACTGGTCAATGTGAATGCGGACTTGGCTGCTGCTTCATTGGCCGTTGCACTTGGAGCTGAGAAGTTGGTTGTTCTAACCGATGTGCCTGGTTTGTATAGCGACTGGCCTGACAGAGACTCATTGGTAAGTGAACTAAATGCATCTGAGTTGGACGAGCTTTTACCTGATCTTGAGTCAGGCATGATTCCAAAGATGCAGGCTTGTTTGAATGCAGTGCGTGGAGGGGTATTAAGAGCCCACATCATCGATGGCAGAGTTTCACACAGTGTGTTGCTTGAAGTATTCACTCCATCAGGTATAGGAACTTTAGTTTTGCCGTAGGGCAATCAATAGGAAGATGAGAATATGACTAGACACTTTCTGCGTGACGATGACATTTCGCCTGTTGAGCAGGCAGAGATTCTTCAGTTAGCTCTGGAGTTAAAAACTAATCCTTACTCTCGCAAGGTCTTCCAAGGCCCTAAGACCGTTGCGGTCATCTTCGATAAGACGTCCACTCGTACAAGAGTTTCCTTCGCAGTTGGTATTAGTGATCTCGGTGGAGTTCCACTGATCATTGATGCTCAAGGTAGCCAGATGGGTGTAAAAGAGTCTGTCAGCGACACAGCAAAAGTTCTAGAACGACAGGTAGCACAGATTGTTTGGAGAACCTACGCTCAAGGTGGTTTAGAAGAGATGGCTGAGAACTCTAGAGTTCCTGTTATCAACGCTCTAAGCGATGAGTTCCATCCATGTCAGTTGCTTGCAGATTTACTAACCATCAAGGAGCACAAAGGCAACCTTGCTGGTTTGAAACTTGTATACATCGGTGATGGCAACAACATGGCTAACTCTTATCTCATTGCTTGTGCGATGGCGGGAATGCACGTAGTTGTTGTTACTCCAGAAAAGTATTCGCCAGCAAAAGATGTTGTAGCAAAGGCAACTCAAATAGCAGCTACTACTGGTGGATCTGTTTCACTTAGTCACGATCCAGCTGCAGCGGTTCAAGGTGCTGATGTTTTAGCAACTGATACTTGGGTGTCTATGGGTCAAGAGGCAGAGAAGGCTCAGCGAGTTGTCGACTTTAATGGTTTCACCATAGATTCTGAACTATTGAGCTCAGCTAAAGCTGATGCGATTGTTCTGCATTGTCTTCCTGCATACCGAGGCTATGAAATTAGCCCTGATGTATTGGATGGTAAGCAGGCTGTGATCTGGGATGAGGCTGAGAACCGTCTTCATGCTCAGAAGGCACTAATGGTTTGGCTAGATGAACGTGCCAAGTAAAATCAAACTAATCCCGATGACGAATTTCATCGAGAGCATTTAAGGAGTAATGATGTCAGAACGCGTTGTGCTTGCCTATTCAGGTGGTTTGGATACGTCCGTTGGTATCGGGTGGTTGAAAGAAGCTACAGGTAAAGAAGTCGTTGCTCTAGCTATCGATGTTGGCCAGGGTGGCGAAGACATGGACGCTATCCGTCAGCGTGCGTTGGATTGTGGGGCTGTTGAGGCAATCGTTATCGATGCCAAGTCTGAGTTTGCTGATGACTACCTAATGCCAGCTCTAAAGGCTAATGCTCTGTATCAGAAGAGATACCCACTGGTGTCTGCACTATCACGACCACTTATTGGTAAGCACCTGGCTAGCGTTGCTAGAAAACTAGGTGCCGATAGCGTGGCTCACGGTTGCACTGGTAAAGGTAATGACCAAGTTCGTTTCGAGGCAGCAGTTGCTGCCATTGCTCCTGAACTAAAGTCAATTGCTCCTATTCGTGATTTGGCTTTGACTAGAGATAAGGCAATTGAGTTTGCTGAGAAGAACAATCTTCCAATTGCTCAGAACAAGAAGTCACCATATTCTGTTGACCAAAACGTTTGGGGAAGAGCGGTTGAGACAGGTTTCCTAGAAGATCCTTGGAATGCACCAATTGAAGATCTTTACTCATACACCCAAGACCCAGATGTCTATCGTGAAGCAACTGAGGTAACAATCAGTTTTGAGGCGGGTATTCCGGTTGCTATCGATGGCGTTCGCTACTCGGCTATCGAGTTGATTCAAAAGATGAATGACCTAGCTGGAGCACATGGTGTTGGCCGTATTGACATCGTTGAAGACAGGCTGGTTGGCATCAAGAGTCGTGAGATTTATGAGTCCCCTGCTGGTATTGCGCTTATCGCAGCTCACGAAGAGCTTGAGAATCTAACTCTTGAGCGTGACGTGAACAGGTTTAAGCGAGGAATTGAATCTCGTTGGGCTGATCTTGTTTATGAGGGTCTATGGTTTTCTGGTTTGAAGAGATCTTTGGATGTTTTCATTGATCACACTCAAGAACATGTAACCGGTGATGTTCGTATGAAGCTGCAGGGCGGTAGAGCAGTTGTCACTGGGCGTCGTTCTGATGAGTCTTTGTATGACTTCAGTTTGGCTACCTATGATACTGGCGACACATTTGACCAGTCGCTAGCTAAGGGATTCATCGAGCTTTGGGCATTACCTAGCAAGATTGCTTCAAGAAGAGATGCGAACAGGGATAAGAAGTAGTTATGACTGAATCATCATCGCTATGGGGTGGAAGGTTTTCGGGGGAGACCAATGAGGCGGTAGCCGCACTCAGTCGTTCTGTGCACTTTGACTGGCGACTAGCTCCATATGACATCAAGGGAACTAGAGCGCATTTGTTGGCACT
>JBIJAB010000159.1:0-2510 GCA_044345975.1 Rhodoluna sp. | reverse complement strand
TCTAGGTCTAGAAGTTTTTGTTGTGAAATTTTCTCAAACTCATGAAGATCCTCAATGGTTGGACCGAACCTACGCAGGGCTGAAGTTATCTCACTTCTGCGAGATTGGATCTCATCTAAGCTCATGGAACTCTCTGATTCAAGAGAAGATAGGTAGCTGGCTAGCTGAACGGCAACCTCGTTTAGATTCTCAATGATCTCGTTCAACTTCGTAGCAGCAGACTCAAGCGATGAGTCGTGTCCTGCAGCATTTTCTATGGCTTTGCGGGCCTTGCCAACTAGCCCTAGTGCATCTACCCCATCAAATGAATCACTGATTAGAGCTTCATGTGCCAAGCCGACGGACGCTCTCAGGTCTTCGGTGTGAGTGAGGCGTTTGGCAAGATCTGCCAACTCAACATCTTCATTGGGCTTGATAGCTAGTTTTTCTAGAAGATTTAGTGCTTCGGTAAGTTCCTCAATCTGTGATGCTCTGGTTGAATCGCTCTTCAGCACTTCTTCGAGCTGAGCTTTGGCACCACGCCAGGCGTTGAATGATTCGCTATACAGAGCAAGAAGGTCTTGGTGCTTGGCACCTGCGAAGCGATCAAGTGCTACCTTCTGAGCTACAGGTGATTTCAACCTGATTTGATCAGATTGCCCATGTACGACAACAAGATGTTCTGCCAATTCATTTAGTAAGCCAACTGGAGCGGATCTTCCACCAATCACAGCTTTCGATCTCGAATCGCTTCCAACACTTCTAACTAGAAGTAGCTCACCATCTTCGATAAGAGCCCCAGCTTCTTCTGCTTTAGAAATGGCAAGGTTATCTGAACTAAGTTTCCAATGCCCTTCTAGGACTGCTTGTTGAGATCCTGCGCGAATCATTCCTGAATCTGCTCTGGCTCCAAGCAAAAGACCTAGAGCGGTTAGCACCATGGTTTTACCTGCTCCTGTTTCACCAGTTAAGACAGTTAGGCCTGGGTGAAAGTTAAGCTTTGCTTCGCTAATGACTCCAAGGTCGCGAATGAAAATGTCTTCTATCATTTTGTAATGCTTTTACTCGCCTTGATCTGAACTATCTGGACCACGCCAGCCGGTTACAGGTAGAGCAAACTTCTTTACAAGCCGATCAGTGAAAGGGCCTTGACGCAATCTCGCAAGTCGAACAGACTTCGCTGACTTAGAAACTTCAACTCTTGCACCTACTGGTAGGTCATGAGTTCTGCGACCATCACACCAAAGCACTCCTGTGCCAGCTGAGCGATCCAGAACCTCAACTGCCAAAAGAGATCTCGGGCTAATGACCATAGGCCTTGAGAAAAGAGCGTGAGCTGAGAGAGGAACCATAAGCATGGCATCAACACTTGGCCAAACTACAGGACCGCCAGCGCTAAACGCATAAGCGGTTGACCCTGTTGGTGTTGCCATGATGATGCCATCACAGCCGAAACTTGAAAGTGGCTTCTTGTCTATTTCAACAATCACCTCGAGCATGCGCTCTGCAGCGCTCTTTTCAACGGTTGCTTCGTTTAGTGCCCAGGTTCTGAACACTTCTTTGCCACCAACTAGGACGCGAACATCTAGAGTCAATCTCTCTTTGACTAGGTAATCGCGATCAACAACTCTGGCAACAGCGTTTGAGAAGCCTTCTCTTTCACTTTCGGCGAGGAATCCGACGTGACCTAGGTTGATTCCCATCAAAGGTGTCGCAGTTTCCCTGACAACTTCCGCGGCCTTCAAGATAGTTCCATCGCCACCAAGAACCATGACTAGTTCAAGATCTTTCTCAGGGACAATAACGCCTAGCTCAAGAACATTGGCCAGGAAATCGCTGTTTGAGTTTCTATTAACTTGGAACTCTTTGATCTCTACTATCTGCTCAGAGGTCATGACAGGGCTTAGTTCAGCGGCAACCAGTTGCTCGATGGCTTCTTGGGTGGCGCTGATTGCTTCAAGTCGACCCGTATGGGCGACTAACAGTATGTATCTAGGTGAACTCATATTCCCAATCGCCTCCTTTTTCTAAGATCGTTCTTTGGCTAGTTCGTCAATTCTGCCAGACCAATCGATGCTGTGGTCAGTCTCCACAGAATTAAGCCAAACCAGAAACTCGACATTGCCGTGTGTTCCAGGCAAAGGTGACTTGATTAGACCATGTATGTTCAGTCCCTGAGCCTTAGCCTCTTCAAGAACCTGCCTAATAGCGGAGGCTCTTAGCCTATGGTCATTGACGATACCTGAGGCATCTAGGGACTTCTTACCAACTTCAAACTGAGGCTTAATCAAAAGCACAAAGTTAGCTTTAGGGGCAACTTGGCTCATTTGAGCCAGTACAAGAGTCAAGGAAATGAAACTCAGATCGGCAACAACCAAAGAAATGGTGTTGTCTGTTATCTTCTGGTCAAGTCTTGAACCAATAACTTTCTGCAGATTTTCTTGAGTCATATCTCTTGCGTTGAAGTTTTCGATGTTGATAACCAGTCTGTTTTCAACCAAGGATTCGGCTAACTGAGAATGACCAACATC
>JBIJAB010000030.1:0-9317 GCA_044345975.1 Rhodoluna sp. | reverse complement strand
ACGAATTCTTTGACTGCCAAACAATCTGTCGATCAAGACATGCTCTTTCTTACTCGCGAGTGGGGTTACGCTGTAGGTAACGTTTAGATAAACTTAGACTAGTCCCGAAAGCATAGAAGAGCCTGAGAAGTGCGAACCTTTTGCAAAAACATCTTCTTCTAGTGCTGCACAATGGTTTTTCCAACACCTTCAGAAAGAGGTCGCAATGCCAGATTCCGCCATCGAACGTCCAGAGCTCGACAGCCTTGGAATTTACGAGTTTGGTTGGTCTGACACTGACGCTGCTGGTCAAAGTGCCAGAAGAGGAATCAACACCGAGGTTGTTTCAGACATTTCAAACCTTAAGTCTGAGCCTCAGTGGATGTTGGACATGAGGCTAAAAGGTTTCTCATACTTCCAGAAGAAACCAATGCCAACCTGGGGTTCAGATCTAAGTGGAATTGACTTCGACAATATTAAATACTTCGTACGATCTACCGAGAAGCAAGCGGGAACCTGGGAAGAACTTCCTGAGGAAATTAAGAACACCTACGAGAAGCTAGGTATTCCTGAAGCTGAACGTCAGAGACTAGTTGCTGGTGTTGCGGCTCAATACGAGTCCGAAGTGGTGTATCACCAGATCAATGAGGAACTAGAACGTCAAGGCGTTATCTTCATGGACACTGACACTGCTTTGAAGGAACATCCAGAAATCTTCCAAGAGTACTTCGGAACCGTAATCCCAGCAGGAGATAACAAGTTTGCTGCTCTGAACACTGCTGTTTGGTCTGGTGGCTCTTTTGTATACGTTCCAAAGGGTGTTCACGTTGAAATTCCACTTCAGGCTTACTTCCGCATCAACACAGAGAACATGGGGCAGTTCGAAAGAACGCTAATCATTGCTGATGAAGGTTCCTACGTTCACTACATCGAGGGATGTACAGCTCCTATCTACAAGAGCGACTCATTGCACTCAGCTGTAGTTGAAATCATTGTGAAGAAGAACGCTCGCGTTCGTTACACAACTATTCAAAACTGGTCTAACAACGTATACAACCTAGTAACCAAGAGAGCCGTAGCTCACGAAGGTGCAACCATGGAATGGATTGATGGCAACATCGGTTCAAAGGTAACTATGAAGTATCCAGCAGTAATTCTTGCCGGTGAGCACGCTAGAGGAGAAACGCTTTCTGTTGCTTTCGCTGGCGAAGGTCAGCACCAGGACGCGGGAGCGAAGATGATTCACCTTGCTCCATACACTTCATCTTCAATTGTTTCTAAGTCAATTGCTCGTGCCGGTGGTAGAACTTCTTACCGTGGTGAGATCAGAGTGAACCCAGGAGCTCATCACTCAGCAAACACAGTTCGCTGTGATGCTCTTCTGATTGACACCATTTCAAGAAGCGATACATACCCTGCTGTTGATGTTCGTGAAGACGATGTGTCAATGGGTCACGAAGCAACTGTTTCAAGGGTGAGCGACGAGCAGTTGTTCTACCTTCAGTCAAGAGGACTTGCTGAAGATGAAGCCATGGCGATGATTGTTCGTGGGTTCATTGAGCCAATCTCTAAAGAACTTCCAATGGAATATGCACTGGAACTAAACAAACTTATTGAAATGCAAATGGAAGGTGCTGTCGGTTAATGTCAGATTCACAAAAAACCGCACAGCACGGACTTGCTGAACACACGCACGGTTCTTTCGTTCCGCTTCAAATCAGAAGCGATAGACCAAGATCAAAGTCTGTTTCAGACTTTGACGCTGTTTCCCCACTTCAAGACCTATGGCGATATCTTCAACCAGAGCAGCTAAAGGGTCTTGATGCAGATGTTCTAGGGGAGTATGAAGCGGAAGTTGTTTTCGATTCATCCTCAGAAGTAAGCATCTCTTGGATTGAGAGCACTGACCCAAGAGTGGGATCTATCGGCGTTCCTGAAGACAAGGTTGCTGCAGCTGCTTACACAAATGCAAGCAAGACTTTGCTTGTTGAGATTGCAGACAACGCAGAAGTATCTGAACCAGTTGTCATAAACATCAAGGGTTCAGGGTCAACTCCTTCAGCTCTGCACGTTCTAGTAGTTGCTAAGAAGTTCAGCAACACAACTCTGGCGTTTGAACACTCAGGTTTGGGAGTTCTTGCCGAGATTATTGAAGTTGATGTTCACGATGAAGCAAAGTTAAACCTAGTTTCAGTGCAGAACTGGGATAAGGGGTCTGCTCACGTTTCAGCTCACTTCTCAAAACTTGCTAGAAACTCTTTCCTAAAGCACTCTGTTGCTTCATTCGGTGGTGACTTGGTTCGCATTACTCCAGTGACAACATTCACAGGGCCTGGTGCTGAAGTTGAGATGAACGGCGTTTACTTTGCTGATGCAGGCCAACACATTGAGAACAGGCCATTCGTTGATCACGCAGCACCTAACTGCAAGTCAAGAGTTACCTACAAGGGTGCTCTGCAGGGCAACAAGGCTCACACAGTTTGGATTGGCGATGTTCTGATTCGTGTTGTCGCTGAAGGAACTGACACATACGAACTAAACAGAAACCTGTTGCTAACCGACGGAGCTCGTGCTGACTCAGTTCCTAACCTTGAAATTGAAACAGGTGAAATCGAAGGAGCAGGTCACGCATCTGCATCAGGCCGCTTTGATGATGAACAGCTTTTCTACTTACAGGCAAGAGGTATCTCGGCTGATGAAGCAAGACGTCTAGTAGTCCTAGGTTTCTTGGTTGATATTCTCCAGAGAACTCAGGTCGATGAACTTGTTGAACGTCTTACCAGTGTTTTAGAAGAAAAACTAGGGAGCAAATAATGGCAATTAGAATCTGTGGCGTTGATGACATCAAGCCAGGTCGTGCACTTCGTGTAAAGATCGGTGATCACCCAATCGCAATTATCAAAACCCCTAGTGGCGAGTTCCACGCTCTAGATGACAAGTGTTCACACGGAGAGATCTCTCTGAGCGAAGGATTTGTTGACAACGAGACAATCGAATGCTGGGCACACGGAGCAAAGTTCTCTCTTGAAACAGGAGCTCCACTAACTCTTCCAGCGTTCGAACCAGTTTCAGTTTATGAAGTACTAGTCGAAAACGGCGAAGTTTTTATCGAATACGAACAGGCTTAGGTCAAAAGGAAAATCATGGCAACTTTAGAAGTAAAGAACTTACACGTAACCGTTGAAACAGATCAGGGCACCAAGGAAATCCTCAAGGGCGTTGACCTAACTATCAAGAGTGGTGAAATCCACGCAGTGATGGGACCTAACGGTTCAGGTAAATCAACATTGGCTTACTCAATCGCGGGTCACCCTAAGTACACAGTCACTAAAGGCGAGATTCTTCTTGATGGCGAAGACGTTCTAGAGATGAGCGTTGACGAAAGAGCGAAGGCTGGATTATTCCTAGCGATGCAGTATCCTGTCGAGATCCCTGGCGTATCTGTTTCTAACTTCCTAAGAACTGCAAAGACTGCAGTTACTGGTGAAGCTCCTGCTCTTAGAACTTGGATCAAAGACGTTCGCGAAGCAATGGCTGGGCTCAAGATTGACTCAACATTCTCAGAGCGTAACGTCAATGAAGGATTCTCGGGTGGAGAAAAGAAGCGTCACGAAATCTTGCAGCTTGAACTTCTAAAGCCTAGATTCGCAATCTTGGATGAAACGGACTCAGGTCTTGACGTTGATGCACTGAAGATTGTTTCTGAGGGTGTCAACCGTGCACACAAAGAAAACAACCTAGGTGTTCTAATGATCACTCACTACACAAGAATCTTGAAATACATCAAGCCTGACTTTGTGCACGTGTTTGTTGATGGCAAGGTTGCCGAGCAGGGTGGGGCAGAACTAGCTGACCAGCTCGAAGCTGAAGGTTACGACCGTTACGTGAAGGCCTAAGTCTTGACTGAACTAGATCTAACTCCTGAAAAGTACGACCAAGTACTAGAAGCCATCAAAGAGGTCATTGACCCTGAGATTGGTGTGAACATTGTTGACCTAGGGCTTATCTACGACTTGAAGAAGTCTGAAGATGAAGCTCTGTTGATTCACATGACTCTAACTTCAGCAGGATGTCCTTTGACTGATGTCATTGAAGAGCAAATGGGTATGGCACTCGATGGAGTTGTTGAAGCTTTCAGAATCAACTGGGTATGGATGCCACCGTGGGGTCCAGAACTAATTACTGACGACGGTAAAGAGCAAATGCGCGCGATTGGTTTCGCGATCTAATTACTTCTTGATTGATTTCACTACAGCCCAGGCTGTAGGAAGTAATGCTCCAGCAATCACTGCTTTCACTGCATCCCAAACCATGAATGGAACCATTGCGGCTGTAGCTGCAAGAAGATCTGCAGAGAAAACAAACATTGCTAGGACTGGAATACCCATAGCGTAAATAACGACAGAACCTAGAACATAGCTGGCTGTCATCTTTGCGAAGTTTGAGCTCCACTTTAGTTCTGCCATGCGGCCAACTAGTGCAGCAGCAAAAATAAATCCAATAATGAAGCCACCACGAGCACCGAATAGGGCAGCAACACCGCTTGAAGCTCCTGCAAAGACTGGAGCACCTAGAACACCAACCAGTGCATAGGTAGCCATGGTGATAGCACCACGAGCGGCACCGTAAGTTGCTCCGATAAGAAGAACAGCCAAAGTCTGAAGAGTGAAAGGCACTGGAACTGCTGGGATCTGAGCTTGAGCTGCAAGAGCAGTCACAAGAACACCAACTGAAACTAGAGCTATATCAGAAACTCTTGAACGTGAAATAACGGTGTCAATCAGGGTTAGGTTTCTTGGTTGTGCAATGCTCACTTGTTGGCCTTTCATGCCTCTTTGTTTTTCTTAATTGTAGGGTAGTACATGGAGCCAAAATCGGCTTCTTCAAAATCAACCACCAATTGGAGTTCCGTCATGATTAACGTGCGTGAACTTGAGATAACCATCGGTGCCAGGGTTTTGATGTCTGGGGTGAACTTTCAGGTCTCTAAAGGAGACAAAGTAGGGCTTGTTGGCCGAAATGGTGCAGGAAAAACAACTCTTACCAAAGTAATAGCAGGGGATTTCCAGCCAAGCAATGGATCAGTTGAACGAATCGGGGAGATTGGTTACCTTCCTCAAGACCCTAGAACAGGCGATCTCGAGGAACTGGCTAGCGATCGTATTCTCAATGCCAGAGGACTTGGAACCATTCTGAAGAAGCTTGAGGCCACTAGAGAACAAATGGGCTCAGTTGATGAAGATGTCTACGAGCAGGCTATGGAGCGTTACGAAAAGCTCGAGAACCAATTCCAAGCTAACGGTGGCTATGCTGCCGAAGCTGAAGCTGCCGCTATTGCTAGCAACCTAGGACTCAAGCCAAATGTGTTGAGTCAACCCATCGGAACTCTTTCCGGTGGTCAGCGAAGAAGAATCGAGCTTGCTCGAATACTCTTCTCTGATGCAACAACAATGATTTTGGATGAGCCGACAAACCACTTAGACGCTGACAGCATCATTTGGTTAAGAGAGTTTCTAAAGAACTACCAGGGCGGACTTATTGTCATCAGTCACGACATCGACATCGTTGAAGAAACAGTTAACCGCGTCTTCTACCTAGACGCCAACCGTGGCGTTATTGACATTTACAACATGGGCTGGCGAGCATATCTGAAGCAACGTGAAGCAGATGAAGAGCGACGTAAACGTGATCGAGCAATAGCCGAAAAGAAAGCTTCTGTTCTGCAACTGCAGGCCGCTAAGTTCGGTGCTAAAGCTTCTAAGGCATCAGCAGCTCATCAAATGAATAAACGAGCAGAGAAACTTCTTAGCTCCCTCGATGATGTTCGTGAGAAGGACAGGGTTGCTAACATCAGGTTCCCTGAGCCACAAGCTTGTGGCAAGACGCCACTGTTCGGACATAACCTAAGCAAGAGTTACGGTTCGCTTGAGATATTCACTGCTGTTGATCTAGCCATCGATAGAGGTTCTCGTGTTGTCATCATCGGTCTCAACGGTGCTGGCAAGACAACACTCCTACGAATCCTTGGAGCAGTTGAAGACCCAGATACAGGAAAGATTGACGCAGGGCACGGTCTAAAGATTGGTTACTACGCCCAGGAGCACGAAACCTTGGATGTCACTAAGACTGTTTTGCAGAACATGAAGGATTCAGCTCCTGAACTAAATGACACTGATGCCAGAAAGGTTTTGGGTTCCTTCCTTTTCTCTGGTGACGATGTTGATAAGCCTGCTGCGGTGTTATCGGGAGGGGAGAAGACTCGTTTAGCTCTTGCAGCACTCGTTGTTTCAAGAGCCAACGTTCTACTTCTGGACGAGCCAACAAACAACTTAGACCCAGCTAGCCGCGAGGAGATCTTGAAGGCTCTGGCATCCTTCACAGGGGCTGTCGTGTTGGTTTCCCACGACGTTGGAGCTGTTGATGCTTTGAACCCTGAACGTGTCTTGGTGATGCCAGATGGGCAAGAGGATCTTTGGAACGACGGATACCGCGAACTCATCGTGCTGTCCTAAACAGTATTCCCGTCTATTCCTAATAGTGTTTCTTGAGAGAAACCTAGAAAGGCTCAGAAATGGATTTAGTAACTATCACTCAAGCATTGTTTATGCTCGGCTTCGTATCTATGGCTGCAGGAACTCTTTATTTTGTTCTTGAGCGAAGTGATCTAAAGCCTGAGCACAGGGCGACTGCAACGTATGCAGCTCTAGTTACCTTTATTGCAGCCATCTTCTATTGGCAGATGACACAGATTGTTTCTTTCCCCGGACTTACTGATGTTGCAGCTATTGAATCAACTATGCCAATCAGATATCTCGACTGGCTTCTAACAACTCCATTACTTCTTTTAGAGTTTGGAATCATTGCCTCTCTGGCAGGAGCACCAAAGGGGATTACCTACCGCCTTGTTCTAGCTGACCTAGTCATGATAATCACGGGCTACTTCGGAGAGATTGGTGTGCCAGGAACTGTTGGGAACTACGTCAACTTCGCACTGTCTACCGTTGCTTGGCTTTACATCGTCTACACAATCTGGAACATCAAACCAACCAAGGGAACAGTGTTAGTGAAAAAATCTGTTGAGACAATGAAGAAGTTTGTTGTCTTTGGTTGGGTTATCTACCCAATCGGAACTGCTACCCAAGAGTTCTTAGAGCTTTCCGGATCTGATGCACAAACCATCCAACTAGCTGTTTGCTTGGCAGCAATCATCTACGTGTTCGCTGATGTCATCAACAAAGTTGGTTTTGGAGTGGTTGCTCTTAGAGCGGTTAGAAAGTAAACCTCTTTAGTCAAGAAGTTTGTCTTCAACCTCTGCATCTTTGTCACGGTTGAGTATCCTCAATCGCCTAGGCGGCAAACCTGCTTTTCTTCGACGCTCTTGAGAAAGCGTCCAGAGGACAGCACCGATTGCCATTAGTCCAAAGAGAATCCATTGCAGAGCGTAGCTTAAGTGGTTACCCTCGCTCAGAATTGGTTTTGGAATTGCTTGACCACGCGGAGCCTCTGGTGTTTCAAATTTCAATCTCCCATAGGCCTGAGTGTAAACATTCTCTTTACTGAGTTTGAGGCTAGCCTCTTCAAGATAAATGCTTGAGAGCTGACCTTCAGGGGCTGTCCTATCAAGATCAGGCTCTGCTGGGCGCAACCTTATCTCGAGGGTTCTGACTTCTTCGCTGACTGCTGGAATCAAATCAGGTGTGTCATCGGTACTACCTGTTGGTAGCCAACCTCTTTCAATCCAAATCACTGAACCTTGACTGGTTTCAAAAGCAATCAGCTGTAAGAAGCCAGGGTAAGCGTTGAAAGGTCTATTTCTAACAATGTAACTTGCCTCGGGTATGTAACTACCTGTGACAGTTGCTGATCTGAATTCCAATGTACTGTCCCAGTTTTGAGCTGGAGCGAGAATCTCTTCTAATGGTTTAGGTTCAGCGTTGTAATTAGCTTCTATGAGTTGATTCTTGCCGACAACTTCTGCTTGTCTATCAAACTGCCATTGGGATAAGAACCAGCAGGCAGTAGTGAATGCAATGACTAGAACTGCCCACTTAAGCCAGCTTGCAGTGCGGTTACTCTGATTCATCAGTCTTGGTCTTAGCTTCCCTGAAGGAATCAGCCGAAATGCTGATGGTTGGTGCTTCAGCAGATTTCCTTGATGATCTGGACGAGTTTGCCCCTTGTGCATTGGCGATGATTACTGCGAAATAGGGAAGGAAGATGGCACCTAAGGCGAACAAGACGGTTAGCCAACCAAGAGGAACACTAACGGCTAAAACTATGCAGACAACTCTGATGATCATTGCAGCCGTGTATTTGATGAAACGGCTGCGGCGCTCTTCTTCAGGCGAAACCTCTAAGGAGGTTACCGACTGAGTTTTAGCCAATTTATTAGGTTCCTAACCAGAAGCATTCAGAACAAGGCCGGATATAGACTTGTGATGCTTATAAGGCAATTATCACCTAGTTACATCAGAAGGCGAAACCAGATGTTAAATCCAAGAACTGTTTTAGTAACCGGCGGAAACCGCGGTATCGGAAAAGCTATCGCTGAGGAATTTATCAAGGCTGGACATCGTGTCGCCGTCACAGTTAGAAGTGGGGAAGGCCCTGCTGGCGCATTGAGCGTTGTTGCCGATGTTACAGATGGTGCCTCTCTTGATGCCGCCTTCGCGGAGATTGAAGAGAAGCTGGGCCCAGTTGAAGTTCTAGTTGCCAACGCAGGCATCACTAAAGACACTTTGCTAATGCGTATGTCCGATGAAGATTTTGAAGATGTTCTAAACACCAACCTCTCTGGAGCCTTCAGAGTTCTAAAGCGAGCAACCAAGGGAATGATGAAGGCCAAGTTCGGTCGAGTAATCTTCATCGGTTCCGTTGTAGGTCTTTTAGGCTCAGCAGGTCAGGTTAACTATTCAGCAGCTAAGAGCGGTTTGGTTGGTATGGCTAGATCTTTGACCCGTGAGCTAGGGGGCAGGGGAATCACCGCTAACGTGGTAGCCCCTGGCTTTATTGATACCGACATGACTGCAGCCCTTAGCGAAGAAGTTCAGGACCAGTACAAAGCCAAGATTCCAGCAGGTCGCTTTGCTTCCCCTGAAGAGGTTGCCAAGGTTGTTCTCTGGCTAGCAGGAGACGATGCCGCCTACATCTCTGGGGCTGTTATCCCTGTCGATGGCGGACTTGGCATGGGCCACTAAACCACTTTTCACGCTCTTGCTGGCAGAATAAACAAGGCAAGATAAACCAAATTAGAAAGAGCAGTTACAAATGGGAATTCTAGAAGGCAAGAAACTTCTGATCACTGGTGTCCTAACTGAAGCGTCTATCGCTTTCACAGT
>JBIJAB010000158.1:0-2543 GCA_044345975.1 Rhodoluna sp. | reverse complement strand
TCAGACAGAATGCCTTTGTTTGGAACAGCAACTCTGAGCATGTTCATTAGAATCGCTCCTCAAGATCAGAAATAGTTATGTCTTTTGCCACCATCAGAACCTGTAGGTGATAAATGAGTTGACTAATCTCGAGAGCTAAGTCTTCTTTTGTCTGGTACTCAGCCGCCATCCAAACTTCTGCAGCTTCTTCCACAACCTTCTTTCCAATAGCGTGCACGCCCTGTTCCAAAAGATTCTTAGTGTTGGATTCAGAAGCAGGAGAGGATGCTTTGCTGACTATCTCTGCGTATAGGGATTCGAAGGTCTTCATCTATGTATTTTACTTGTGAAATTACAAAGTGGAAACAGCGGATTCAGCCGCTTTACGCAACTGAATGATCATTTCATTCCTATCAGTAGCTCCGAAGACAGAACTTCCTGCTACGAAGGTGTCAGCACCTGAAGCCGAAGCAAGGGTTATCGTCTCCAGATCAATGCCACCGTCGACCTGAATCCATGTGTTTAGACCCTTTGAATCAACCAACTTTTTGACGGCAGCAATCTTGTCAAGAGCTGACGGCATGAAAGATTGACCACCAAAACCTGGCTCAACCGACATAACGAGTATCTGGTCAAAGTGCTGAATCAGGTCAGCAATCTGTTCTACCTCTGTATTTGGCTTGATAGACAAGCCAGCTCTAGCGCCTGCAGATCTAATCGACTTAGCAGTGTCAACGGCGCTTGCGACAGCCTCAAAGTGAACAGTCACAGAGAACACACCAGCGTCTGCGTAGATCGGACCCCATCGGTCTGCGTCCTCAATCATGAGGTGAACATCTAGAGGGAGTTCTGTTATTTCCTGCATACGCTTAACCATCCCTAGCCCAAAAGTTAGGTTAGGCACAAAGTGACCATCCATTACATCAACGTGTATGCCATCGGCTGCAGAGATTGTTGTGAAGTCTCGCTCAAGGTTGACGAAGTCTGCACTGAGTATGCTTGGTTGGATTCTTTTGGTCATGACTTAAAGCCTATTGCCCGTTCAGTCTTTAGTGAGCATAGCCATGAACATGCAGTCGGTGTTATCACGATGGGTGTATAGCTGTACCGTCTTTCGACCTTTTGGCAAGGTGTCATCCATGATCTTGGAGTTGAGTTTAGAAGTTAGGTCTAAAACCCTCAGACCTAAAACCTTCTGAGCCTTGTCGATAATCGCAGTCGTTTCGGACACATGGGGTGAACAAGTCACGTAGAGTAACAAGCCGCCTCTCTTGAGGCACTTTGCTGCACTTTGAAGGAGCTCGAATTGAAGCTGAGTCAGTGTTTTTAAGTCCTCAGAAGATTTTCGCCATCTGGCTTCAGGTCTTCTCCTCAATGCCCCTAATCCGCTGCAAGGTGCATCTACGATAATTCGGTCATACTTCTCTGGGCTGGTCTCTCCGATTGTTCGACCATCGAGCACCGTCACTTCTACTTGACTGAACGGTCTAAGCGCTTGGTCTACGAGTTTGGCTCGATGATCCTGGACTTCGTTGGCAACAAGGTTCGCACCTGATTGAGTTGCTAAGGCGGCAAGAAGTGCAGCCTTGCCGCCAGGACCTGCACACATGTCCAGCCAAACTTCACTATCGCCGACGCTTTTGAAATCGACTAAAGCCAGTGCCGCAATCTGAGAGCCTTCATCTTGAACTCGAACAGTTCCCGATCTAACTTCGGGAATCTCGCCTGGGTTTCCCGATTCGATTGAGAAACCAAATGGACTAAACGAGTTTGGTCTAACGTCTTCGCCAGCAAAATCATCAACCTCAGACAAGCCAGGGAGAGCGACAAGGTTAACGAAAGCAGGATGATTGTTGGCAGCTAAGAGATCCTCAATGGCTTTGCTCAGGCCATCAACGGAAAGGGCTTGGCTAAGAGCTCTCACAATCCACTCTGGATGACTGTATTGAATAGACAGAAACTCTGTTTTGGAACTAGCCTTTTGCTCCGCGATGTCGATCCATTGGTCGAAACTTTTCTCACTCACTCGACGCAATACTCCATTGGCAAATCCAACAGCCTTCTCGCCAGATACAGCCCTTATGAGATTGACTGTTTCATTAATGGCTGCGTGAGGAGGGATACGCATTTTTAGGAGTTGATGCGAGCCAAGACGTAAGGCGTTCAAGACGATTGCATCTATTTCGTCAACAGGTCTTGAACTAACTTGCCCAAGAATGAAATCGTAAGTAAGTTGCCATCTGAGTGTTGAGAAAGCTAACTCCTGAGCCAACGCGGAGTCTCGGGTGTTGAGTTTCGCCTCCTCCAAGAGCGCAGGCATGACGAGGTTTGCATAGCTGTCCTCGAATGTAACTTTGTTCAGGAGGTCAAGGGCAACACTTCTTGAAGATATTGGGACTCTCATTGGAGAACCACTTTTGTGGATTGACCATTTAGCCAGTCTCGTGCTGGCATTTGATTCTTCGATGCTGGTTGAACCACAATCAGCTCAAGAACGGTGTCTTCCCCGCAACCGACGAGCACTCTTTCGTCAATGAAGGAAACAACTCCTACATCCAGTGTGT
>JBIJAB010000163.1:0-2586 GCA_044345975.1 Rhodoluna sp. | reverse complement strand
CATTCTTATCTCTCTTTAGTTACTATTTACACTTACCTGCTGCGGCAATACCGGTGTTGAATGCTTTAGTTGCATTCTTTTCCTTACCGTTTGCAACAAGTGAGATAGCAGATCCCATTGCCATGTCGATGCAGCGCTGTAGCTTACCTTCGAAGATTGGCTTTAGCTTCTTAACACCTGTTGAGTAAATCTGACCAACAGGAGCGTTGTTGAAGAACGGATCCTTGTCAACAGTGATCGCCTTGTTTGTGTATAGAGAAGGTGTTGATGGGAATAGGCCGTACATTGTGAATACCTTCAACTGCTGAGCAGGTGCTAGGTACCATGAAATGAAGTTCCAAGCTTCCTGCTGGTTCTTTGAACCCTTAGGAATAGTTAGCTGGCTTCCACCCATGTTTCCACCGCCACCAGGAACGCTTGCAATGTCCCACTTACCCTTGGTAGTTGGAGCCTGTCCCTTGATGTAGCTTGTCATCCAAGCTGGAGCTAGCATTGCTGCGAAAGTTCCCTTAGTCATACCAACGTTCCAGTCAGAGGAGAACTGACCGATACGAGTTCCGATCTTCGCGTTGCTTGCTGCAACGGTTGTGTCGAACGCTAACTTGACCTGCTTGTTGGTCTTGAAAATTAGTTGACCCTGGTCAGTTCCATTGTTTCTGTAGTACTTCTCAGTACCTTGGTTCATAACCGCTGGATAGATGGTTCCTACGTTGTCAAGGAATCCAACGTTAGCTTTTCTTTGAGCTGCAGTTAGCTTCGCAACATATCTCTTACCGAACGCGATGAACTTAGGCCATGTGTTCCAAGCCTTGCTCACTTCGGCTCTCTTGTATGGAAGGCCAGCCTTCTTAAAAAGGTCCCAACGGTAAGCAACTTCTAGGCCTCCAACGTCAGTTGGAATACCAATTACAGAGTCGTTGTAACCAACGCCGTGCTCCCAACGCCAAGGAAGGTAGTCCTTCTTGATGTCGTTAGCGCTCTTGTTGTCCTTGTTTCTTAGGCTACGCAGGTCAACGAAACACTGTGGGTATGAACGCCAGAAACCTGAGTATGAAATCTCAACCGCTGCAATGTCTGGGTTACCTGCTCCACCAGCAGCACACTGGGTGAATAGACCTGTACCGTTTAGGGCATCTAGGTCAGACTTCTTAATGCTTAACTTTACGTCTGGACGAAGCTTTCTGTAGTCAGCAACTAGGGCTGGCTGGATGACGTCACCGAATGTGTTGACAGTCAAAACGATGCAGCCGTTACCTGAGACTGTCGCCTTTGTACAGTCAATGTTTGCAGCTGCAGGGGAAATAAAACCTAAAACACCCATTGCTAGGGTGGCGCTACCCAAAAGGGCTGTCGCCTTGATCGAAAAAGACTTGCGTGACATTTGATCTCCTCTGAGGTGTTGCCTCCCCATCTAACTGTTGTGCGACAGTTATTTGGGGAGGCCTACGTCCTCGATAATAAGGTTTGTAGTAAACTGCGAAAGCGGTTTCACAGTAGTACTAGTTAAGCGTGAAAGCGGTTTCTCAGCAATCTGAGAAGGCGTTATCAGGCCAACTGTTACCAAAAAGTAATCATTCTTGGTGCACTTTCCCAGCCAAGACATCTTTCATAGGAGCAGAAGAGGTAACCCGTGAAGAAGACAACCCGCACCAGATTTGTTGCTGCACTGATCGCAGTTTCAGTCCTAACTATTGGCTCCGTAAGTGCTCAAGCTAGCGCCCCTAGAGCAACTGCTCCTTCAAAGGAGAGAATCCTTTGGGCTCAATACTTTGGTGAAAAAGCCAGAACTCCTGTTGATAGAAGATTCTGGAGCTACGACATTGGTTGGGGCTATGGCTGGGGTAATAACGAGAAGCAGTATTACACCAACAAGAGAGACAACATCTCAACTAACGGCAAGGGCCAGTTAGTAATAAATGCCATCAAGCTTGATGAAAACAATGAAGAGCACATGACCTACCGCTGCTTCCTCTATCAAGACTGTCTTTACTCAAGTGCGAAGATTGTGACTCGAGGAAAACTTGGCTTCCAGTACGGAAGTATCTCTGCTCGAATCAAGACAACCGAAGGTGTTGGCATGTGGCCAGCTTTCTGGATGCTAGGTGTGCCACGTCCATCATGTGATGGCTGGCCATCATGTGGTGAGATCGACATCATGGAAACCAGGGGATCTGATCCATTCACATCTGTATCAAGCTTGCACGGTCCTGGCTACTCAGGTGGAAGTGCACTAAGCAGTTACTTCTCAGCAGGTAACGAACCCCTCAGCGATGGTTACCACGTTTACCGTGTTGACTGGCTACCGAACTCAATCAAGTTCTACCTAGATGGAAGACTTGTTGGTGCACACAGAAAGAGCACAATCGCTCCTAAGGATTGGGTATTCAACGCTGAGTTCTATTTGATCTTGAACCTTGCTACCGGAGGTAACTTCGATGGTGGTGCACTTGATGAAACCATCGAGAGAAGATCAATCATGATCGACTGGATTCAATACAGGACTCTTAACGGAGTCGGTAAGTTAACCAGAAAGCGCTAACGAAGCTCTAAGTCATCGAGGGTGACGGCTGTGAAATATTTATAGCC
>JBIJAB010000029.1:0-9626 GCA_044345975.1 Rhodoluna sp. | reverse complement strand
CCAAGCTGAGGTAAGGCCGATAAGAACGAATGCAATAGCTGTCTTTAGTGTTTTATTCATACTTCCAGACTACTCACGAACCCTAAACTTGAAGCATGATTCTAGTTATTGGCGAAGCCCTCATTGACCTCATCGAGTCAAGAGAGGCTAAAGGCCAGTTCCAGGCTGTGGTTGGTGGAGCTAACGCTAACGTAGCCCTAGCCCTAGCTAGAAGAGGAACAGATCACCAGTTCCTAGCCCGTATCTCTAGTGACCGATTCGGAACACTAATCAAAGAGCGACTTAGTGCAAACAATGTAAACCTAGATCACATCATCAACACTGATGAGCCAACAACACTTGCTGTTATCAGTGTTAATGCTCAAGGCTCCCCTACATACAACTTCTATACAAATGGAACAGCAGACTGGGGTTGGACTAAAGAAGAACTTCCAACTAAAGACCAAGTCAAAGCACTAAACGCTAAAGCCATATCTTTTGGATGCCTCACCATGGCTATGGAACCAGGTAACCATGTAATCGAAGCATGGGCTAAAGAATTACAGAATGATCTAACCATTAGCCATGACATCAACATCAGAGCAGCTCTTGGCTTTGATAGAGATAAAGAAAGAGTAAGAGTTGAAAGAGTCAACTCTTTCTCACACATCATCAAAGCCAGCGATGAAGACATTGAGTGGTTATACGATCTAGCTCCAAACACAGACGTAACACCAATCATCCACAACTGGATAAAAGACACCAACAAGATTGTTCTACTAACCAGAGGATCTCAAGGAACAAGAATCTACAGAAACAACCAAACAATAGATGTTCCAGCAAGAAAGATCACAGTAGTTGACACAGTAGGAGCTGGAGATACCTTTGTAGCCAACCTTCTAGGCCAACTAGATGACAACAACTACCTAGGTGAAAACGCACTAACCAAACTTGAATCCCTAACCAACGAAGACTTAGCAGAATACGTAAGAATCTCAGGCATAGCAGCAAGCATCGCTTGTGAGAGGGCTGGTTGTGAGCCTCCTACTTTGGATGAGCTGTTCAATATAGAGGATGCGTAGCTGGGTCACCAAACTATTTCGTGACATCCGTTTCTACGAATGATCCTTTCCCCACACATACAAACAGCTGTGATTTCTCCAAGCTCATCTCTCTCATAAGCGTTATAAACGGGCGGTAAGTGGTGAAGATCCTCAAATTCGGAGTAATCAACGTCGACCTCCCCGTGTTCTTCGTAGCAAAGTTCGATGTAATCGTAAATTTGGACTTGTTCGTCGTCATCATAGACGTAGTCGTTTTCTGTTTCGAATTCCGGAAGTGCTAGTAAATAGTTCTTGACTTCAGTGTAAACCTCCAAATTGTCACGTTCGAGGATGTCAAATTTCTTTACTGGCTCTGGACTGTAGCCCAAGACGTAAGATTCAATATCTTCCGAATCATCGTAAATGGACTCAGATGTGTCTGAGTCGGCACTCCGAACACCGCGAACACCTGCAATTAGGTAGTCGCTTTCCTGACACCAATCTGATGCATACCGGAACCAACCAATAACGTCTCCGCCCTGGTAGGTCTCTAACTTGGAATCCCTGCGGTCGGCGATGTCGATTAAACGTTGAAGCGTTGTGCGTGCGTCAAGAAATTCATCTTCCACCCATGACCTGTAGCACTTGATGCCTTTTTTTGGTTTGATTGGAAAAGTATCTGAATAGGCCCAGTATTCAGGTGAAGTGTCGTCGTAAAGAACCACCGCCTGGGAAAAAGGCGATTTACGGGGATCAGTTTTGGGGAATGAAATATTTAGCCCCAGAATTTGGTATTCGATAAGTTCAAGACAATTTTCAAAGAAAAGTGCAGCTTCTTCTTCTGTTTCAGCGTTCTTGTCCACAAACTCTACAAGTAAAGCAATTGCGTCAGAACCACTATCAAACTTAAACGGTATTTCAAGCCAAAGGTGAAGATAACCTTCCACTTCTTGTTGCGAATTAACCAAGCGATCAACAAGTTCAAAAACATAGCCTGGGAGAAAATTGCCGGAAATGTGTATTGAATCGCCTGCCGTAATTCTTGGCTCCAGAGTAGTGACAGCAAAATCTCTGCTGTTTACAAATTCTTGAGTCAATTCAGATACATCAGTCTCAAAAGTCATGATTAACCTTGTTTAGAGTAAGTTGTTCTCTTGAAATGACGAGTCAATACTCCGAGCTGTAATGTCGATTGAATACTGAACGCCTACGATTTCTGGAATATCCAAGATGATATCCTTGGAAATTTTAGGGAAGCCTTCATCCACTAGATAGACACCTTCTTCTAGAGCCTCAAAAGTCGAATATTCGACAGGAATTTCCGAGCCCAGCCCATACCGGAGCAATGCGTCATTAAAATAGTTCACGGCGGCCAAGTTCTTCCTGAACATGGGCAAACTTCTTACTTCTTCGATTAGGTCTTGAATTTTCTTGTCTTTGTTGTGCCCAATGACGGCTCGCAAAGAATATAGATAGAGTTGCTTTTCCGTGCTGGCTTGCAATTGATCAATACTTGATATTTTGTGCACCAGAGGCCCCGTCCTGCTGCCGCATACTTTAACTTCTATATCGATGTTTGGACCTACGAAGTCCTTGCTCTCCCCGAATGGGCCAACCCAAATCTTGTAGTCAGCATCGTTATGGTTCAGCCAGTTTTTTATAAAGCTGAGCTCACCCAATAATCCTAAAATTGCCTCTCTCGACACTGAGTCTTTGTGCGCTTTGAAGAAATCCATCCATTTTGTAATTTTGATTTCTGCTTCAACTAAGAGTCCTTTTTGGTTGGAGTCTCGAAAGAAGTCATCCACAAGAAGATCAGCAAAAGCTGTAAATTCTTCGATAAATTTTGAGTCAGCTAGCTTTACGTTGAGAACTTTAAATTTCCTGCCATCAACTGTGACTTGTTCGACGGAAAGCGCAAGTCCTCTTACGACTCGCTGCTCGAAAGGTGCGAAATTGTCATCAGATGGATCAGCCTGCTGGAACTCAATCCAAAGTTCCGGGCTATTGAAACCATCAAGGGCAGCAATAATCAGCCCCCCTGGCCAATACCGAATCACGCGCGCAGGTGAGTCTTGCTCGTCCTTTATCCATGAATCCCAAACATAGCTGGGTGTCAGTTGTTGGTTATCCATTGTTGTTTCCTGCTTTTCCTTGATAGAAGGGCTTAATCTCGACATCAGAACTTGGGAACACCATGGCTAATCCAACGACAGTCATGGGATTTCCCGTTTTAAAAAGTGCCTCGCCTAACTTTTTAATGTTGTTTTTTCCTGGAGTAGTTCCGATAGAATCAGGGCTCACCGGGTAAATCAACAGAAGTCCGTTTTCCTTGTCTCGGAGCGCTCGCACGCCAGGACGAAACTCTTCTAACCTCAATCCAGGTTGAACAAGGGATTCTATTTCTTCCTTGGAAATATCTTCAAGTTCATCGCCTCGGAATCGAATGCTTCCGTCCTTTAGAGTGCTAAGTCCCAGTGGGGTTACAAGAGTACCGATTGAACTCAAGCTGTGTGCATCAAGTGCTCTTGTAATGCGTCCTACATTCCAGTTCATTCCAAATGACTCGGACCCACTTTCTTTTGCGGATTCTTTACCGATAATCACAACCGTCCAATTTGTTAGCTCTGGCGTTTCCTGACCCTTAATTAAGTCTTCTATGTAGGCAAGGATTCTTGCAGGCACAAATCGGGTTGCGTCATCAACCCCACTGTAGGACTTGAGATAGTTGACGATTTGATGCACCCCAACATTTCGCCATACGAGTTTAGATGCCGAATCGGCTGACCCAGTGATTTCTGGATCTCCAAGGCTACTGACCAAGGAGCAGGTTGCTTTAAAGTTTTTCTCTAAGCGGGATATCTCACCCCATTCACTTGGAACATTTATTGAGTCGTCGGGAAAGCTTGAGGTTTGGATTAGTTCGCCAGCATATGAATTCCCGTGCTCAGAAGCGACGCCCATTTTATTCCTTGCAGTGGGCATCAAATGAGCTCTGCGAAGAACCCTTGGCGCAAAGTCAATCGGTCTCAGATTGAGTTTCTCGTACCGTTTGATATCGTCTCTCAGTGATGCCTCCACCAAAGCAATTTCTTGGAAGGAAGTTCTGAGTTCAGTAGTGGTGAAAATCCTTGAAAGCGCAATTGTCGGTTTTCTATGTCCAAAAAAGCGCCCCATCTGCGTGAGAGTGTCAGCTTTTGGGTCGGTGGCTTTTCGTGTGAAGTAGCTGATTAGCAAACCTTCTATGGTCAATCCTCGAGACAGCTTATTTCCACCGACAACTATAGATGCCCCGAAAGGTTGATATTGGTAGTCCAACTCATCTGTAGAGTCTGAATTCAGCGTAAGAACGTTTACTTCACCAAATTGACTTAGGAGTCTATCTAGCTGTACGTAAATGTCCTCATATTTATGGGGATAATCCGACCCGTCGAGTGTTGTCGCAAAAGCCTCCCAACTTTCTCGCCACACTCCTTCTGCCACTTCAGAGTCATACCTCCACTCTCTCTGCATCACGCGTAGGTGTTTCTCTACTAATCCAGAAAGGATGTTTTGAAGACCCTTGGAAGAGGTTGTATGAATCAACAGGGCTGTTGGATTGTCTTGCCCCTTAGCTGAGCAATATGCGGCTGTTGCTAAGACAAAAGTTCTGATTGCTCTCTTTAGGCTTTCGGGTAGTTCGTTATGTCGGGTTTCATCGACATTTGGATTTGTGAGTAGATCATGTAATTGGCCTACTTCCAAATCTGGAACTATTTCGATGACCTTGCTTGCTAGAGATGGGCCTTCTCCATCTAACTCAGACTGCAAATCTTGTTCAAACAGTTCCTCAGGGCCAAAGTACCCCAGGGGCTTGGGCAAGGATAATATAAAGTCTTTCGGATAGAGATCGTCGCCTGCAACTTTATCAACAGCTTCGTGATCGATAAAAACATTCGCATATGGCGTGGCTGTATAGCCGACGTAGGAGACGTTTCTGAATAGCTTTACCAGCCTTCGCACCTTGGAATTTATTACAGCAGGTGCTTCTTCAGGCTCGTCTGGATTTGATACATCATGGTCAAGAACTGCAGCTTGGTCAAGCAATGGGTCATCCGATTCATATCGATTTCCGCCAGTATTGATTGAGGCCTGATCAGCCTCATCGTCAATTATCAAGGTTGAATGTTCTACTCTTTCACTTTCCCCTAACCAAGTTATCAATCGCTCAAGCACAGCAGTGTTTTTCTTAACGACAAAGAGCACTTTGCCCTGAAGGACGTGACTTGAAACTCCTGTGTACTGAGCATCCCCGTAGTCCAAGTCTTCGTTTGTCATGGAAGTTATCGGATCCACTGCTACAGGTGGAAAGTTTTTAGCTGAAATACGAGCCTTGCCGCTGCCGGGTATTCCCAGCTCATCATTCATTCTTATTTGAGTTTGCCTACGCAGAGATTTGTGAATTCCAGATAAAACAATGACAATTTTGTAACCAGAATCAAATGCCTTTGCCGCTAAGGCCGTGTAATTTGCTGTTTTGCCTGACTGTACATAGCCAATCACTAGTCCTTTGACCGGTTCTAAGTTGTCCCCTTCTTCATTAGGGTCAGCCAATTGCTCAAGTATTTTATCTGTGGCATGGTCCAAGGAATCTAATTCGTCTTGGGTTCGTCCAATGTGATCAATTAAGTACTGCTTCAACTTTCTCCAAGCAATTCCGTCGTTTGTCTTTGGCTGCCAGGATCTCCTTGCCTTATTGTGGAGTACTGCCACCTCGACTCGAATGATCTCTTGGTTTTCGAGAGAGTACTTTGTGAAGATTACTTGACGATACTCTTCTGGAAATAGTTCTAGAGTTTTCTGAACACTCACTCCCGTAGCAATTGCAGCTCGAAGCATCCTCACTGCCTCATCTAACTGATACCCGTCCATGACTACCAACCAATCTCTTGTGCTATGTCAGGATTAGATTTCTTTATCGCTTTCTTTAGCGTTTTTAGCTCCTGTTGATTTCCATTAGCTTCTGCGACTTGCTCAAGTGCTGAGACAAAAGCAATCGCTGTGAGTTTGCGCTTTGTAGGTCCAACCACGACGCTTCCACGTCCTGGAAGTTTTGTTAAATCTGGTGGTGTTAGTTTGGCTCGATATCTCCTGTTTGCCTTACCGCTTACGTCGGAGGCAATGGGGGTGAGCAAGCGTTTAAGCTCCAAAGGCAAAGTTAGGCTAGATTTGGCTACGTTCAATTGAAGTATTTCGTCTATGTCACTTGGAATCTCGAGTGCTACCCTGGCTAGTTTTGTGTGTTCGTCAATGGATTTCACAGCCAACCAGCCACCCCACCGAATCAATCTGTTGTTCCTGTATACGTAGAAACCTTGACTCTGATTCCATTTCTTTATTCCTGAGGCATTCTCAAACGCAGCTTTTGAAGAGAATTCCTTTTCCGACGGCAACACATACCCAGTTACTTTGATTTGGGAATCTCCGAAAGAAAGCGAGTGCTTACATACCTCAATTGTTTTTTCTGAGCGGCAGAATGGATCCCAAGCATCTACTTTTCGGTTATTGATTGTGATCTGTAATTTTGAAGATTTTGTCGCTTCTCCAGATATGAATTTATGGAACACCATTCCTAGGTGCTGGCTTGTCAGGTCGATGTGCTTTAGCATTTCGTCACGTTTTTCTTCCGAAGTTAGATTGACATCGGAAAATACTCGGTCGAGGTTTTCCCAAAGCACCACGGTTCCGTGAGTTCGTTTTAGGTGATCTAAAGCAAAACTTGGAATGTCGCTTTCAGACAGAACTAGAGTAATCTTTTCCCAATCGTTCACTTTTGCTACGTGATCGATGTCGAGAGCCCGAACAGTTATTGACGAACTGCCTTTTGGGCGCGTGGCCACAACCAACCTGCGAGCTTGTGACAGGGATGCGGCTTTCATTCCAGTTCCGAATTTTCCTAAAGAGTCGTCTTCATACTCTCTTGTTTCCGCTGCTATCTTCATCGATTCTCTATGAATCGAATCTTTCATTCCGATTCCGTCATCCATGATGGAGACATGGTTTGCTGATACGTCTACTAGAATCTGAATTTTCGTAGCTTTTGCTTCTATAGAGTTGTCCACGATGTCAGCTATTGCTGTTGAGACGGTGTACGTCGAACCTCTGAAAACTTTATTAATGAACTTAGTTACGTTTGGTAAGCCTGATTCTGTTCTAGCCATAATTTCCCTACATTGTCCCTATATGTGAACACATCGGCCACAAGCCTGATTATATTGGAACTTTGACTCAACCTGGTTCCTTTTACCGACTTGTGACATTTGCTCGATACACAATGTAAACCAACGATTGTTTGAGATTATTCCCGACCACAGACATCCGCACAAATTATCAGTTACTAGTCCCTGGTAAGGATTCCTAAATTCCAAATATTTCGAGCTATTGCTGAGACTACCGGCACCGGAACCGCGTTGCCGAGCTGCTTGAAGGCCTTCATCTTCGACGCATGAAGTACAAAATTCACTGGAAAGCCTTGTAAGTTAGCACCTTCACGTGGAGTAAGCTTCCTCGGCGGCATGCCGTCCTGAAGAATGAGTGCCTCCGCACCATCCTTAAAATATCTCGCGGAGATGGTTGAAACATACGTATCGCTAGGTTTGAATGCTTGATACCCAAAGCCCTTCCCCGAAGCCTTATTTTTCTCTTTTCGCCTTTTGTGGGATTCCCACAATTTCTCGGAAATCGTATATGTCTCATCAACCTCTTCATCCAAGAATTTTGAGATTTTCAAGGTATTTCTGTCAAAAGTGGGTTCCGGCCAAGTGAACTTGCCATCTATATTCAGCCCTTTTGAGTCAGCAATATCTTGCCTTATAGCGAGAATAAACAACCTTTGGCGATTTTGTGCTAAGCCGAAGTCCCTAGCATTCAAAACAACTGGCTTTGGAACAAAATAAGAAAGTCCTCTCGGTCTGGTGCCATCTTTCCTTCTTGGCCTTGCTAGCGCAAGGAGTATTTCGTCTAATACAAAAGTTTCATCTGGCTGCGGGTTTCTTAGGCTGCGAAGACCTTTTACGTTTTCGAGTAAAACTACTTTAGGTTTCTTGGCAGCAATTATATGCTCTATTGAATCAAAAACTCGTCCTCGTTCGTCTGTCCTTCCTCGCCTCTTGCCTGCTTGGCTAAAAGGTTGACAGGGGAAGCCTGCTAACAATAATTGATGATCAGGAACTTCTTCTGGTGGATAAATTGTGAAATCTCTGTTTATTTCCTCAAAAACATCCTTTTCAGACTTGTTATCTGAGGAAAAGTTTTTTGCATACACCGAACATGCGTCGTCATCCATTTCAGATGTCCAAACACATTTACCTGGGATGTCCCCCCAAAGTATATTTTCCTTTTTCCGACTCTCAAATGGGATGCGAAGCCCGCCTATCCCTGCGCAAAGGTCGATGAAGTCAAATTGGGACATGGTTCCAGGATAACACGGAAATTAGAAAGTGGATAGTTTTTAGTTTTCAGTCTCTATATCTCGTCCATTGACTTGGGTTGCTATTGATTAAACTAGAAACTCAGCCAGTAATCGCAGCGCCTGCGAATCTAATTAGAACTAATCTAGTGTTTTCGCATTCCAGAGGTATCCCGTTGTTTTGCGCAGCAATACTCTGGCGAGCTAGTGTTACGTTTTTATAGCAGATTACCTCTCACTTTTCTTCGTTTGTGTAACTATTCGATCCCACAACACATCAACCGGATGCTGCCAATCCATAGGCTGCAAGGGCATGCTTATTCTTCTGCCTACTGGTCCTCTGAACTTAGGGTTAGGTTCAGGTTCTAGGGTCTTATGGTTTCTGTGGTGTTTGGACTCGATTATGGCTAGGAGGTTATCTGACTTCTCTATTCTTAGACCACAGCTACAGGTGTTCTCTTGGATTAGAGAATGTAAGCCTTCCTCGTAGTCCTTTAGGGCTACTCGATAGAGGCTTACTTTAGCCCAGTAGCCAAAGAAGACAGGGCTTGAGGTTATCTTGCCGTATTCCTTATCTATGGCTTTGATTGTCTCTTTAGGGTTTTCCCACTGCTTTACATATCTCCACTTAGCCACTGATTCCTCTTTCTATGAGCTTCTTGATGTTCTGGGCATGAATCTTTTTGATTGTCTCTTTGATGATCGGGTGAAGGTTGGAGTCTTTGGATACCTGGATGCACTTAGTTAGTGGTTCCTGAGACATGTTGAATCTGAGGATTTGGCCACCTGTGTATACAAAGATGAATCTCTTGTCTTGGGTTGCTTCTATGCCTTCAGGGTGACTCTTGAATAGAGCTTCTAGAAGTCTGTGTGGCATGTGGTGATACCAATACTCTTGATCTCCATTGAATGAAACCAAGAATGCTCTGCTCATGACATGAGAGATGTCTATTGGCAATCTTGGTTGTTTGAAGTCATCTATCTTCTCGTGGTGGATGTTGTGACCTGGGTGGAAGCTGTAGCAGGTTATTTCAGACATTGATATGCCCTTTCTTTAGTTACCTTGATGTTTGGTCAGTTGCGTTTGTTTGGATCTTTGGCACCTTGCCGAATGGGGCAGGTTGCACTCTTCTTTGAAGCTGTCGCTTCTCAACATT
>JBIJAB010000028.1:0-9640 GCA_044345975.1 Rhodoluna sp. | reverse complement strand
TACAAGGAGATTGAAGTTGGCTTCCCTTCAGCTAGCCAAACAGATTTTGACTTTGTTAGAGAACTTATTGATGGTGGACACATTCCGGAAGATGTGACTATCCAGGTGCTAACCCAAGCTAGAGATCATTTGATTGAGAGAACCTATGAGTCAATCAAAGGTGTACACAGAGCTATCGTGCATTTGTATAACTCAACGTCTGTTTTGCAGAGAAGGGTGGTTTTCAACACCGATAAGCAAGGCGTAATCGACATTGCTCTGGCAGGAGCGAAGAAGTGTAAAGAAATGGAATCTACTGTTCCTGGAACGGTAGTTCACTATGAATATTCACCAGAGTCATACACAGGAACTGAACTTGAGTTTGCACTAGAGGTTTGCAATGCAGTCATTGCGGCTTTCGAGCCAACACCTGATCACAAGATGATTATCAATCTTCCTGCAACGGTAGAAATGGCAACTCCAAACGTATACGCCGATTCGATTGAGTGGATGTCTAGAAACTTAGATAGAAGAGACTCAGTTCTGCTTAGTTTGCACCCACACAATGACAGAGGAACTGCAGTAGCGGCAGCCGAGCTTGGTTACATGGCAGGTGCAGACCGTATCGAAGGTTGCCTATTCGGTAATGGTGAAAGAACTGGAAACGTAGATCTAATTACTCTTGGATTAAACCTGTTTAGCCAAGGTATTGATCCACACATTGACTTTTCTAACCTTGATGAAATCAAACGAACAGTTGAGTATTGCAACCAGTTGAGAGTTCCAGAACGTGCTCCATATGGAGGCGACTTGGTATACACCGCCTTCTCAGGGTCACATCAGGATGCCATCAAAAAAGGTTTTGAGAACATGGCAGCTGATGCCAAGGCTCAAGGTGTTGATCAAGAATCCCTTGAATGGGCTGTTCCTTATCTGCCTATCGACCCTAAAGATGTTGGTAGAAACTACGAAGCAGTTATTCGTGTTAACTCTCAATCAGGTAAGGGTGGTGTTGCTTATCTTCTTAAGAGCGATCAAAACTTGGATCTCCCTAGAAGATTGCAGATTGAGTTCTCTAGAGTCGTTCAGAACAAGACTGATAGTGAAGGTGGAGAGATTACCTCAGCAGCACTTTGGGCTATCTTCCAGGACGAGTACTTGCCAGCAACCATTGCTACTGAGAAGTGGGGAAGGTTTGAGCTTAAGAAGCTAGCTACCACAAGTGACATGGATGGCGTTGTAAACCTTGTCGCAGTCCTTCGAGATGGAACTGAAGAGGTTGAGCTAACTGGTACTGGTAACGGTCCTATCTCTGCATTCTTAGAAGTGCTTCAAAAGCGCGGTATCCAGGCTCAGTTACTCGATTACACCGAGCACACCCTTGGTGCCTCTAGTGATGCTCAGGCGGCTGCCTATATCGAGCTAAAGGTCCAGGATCAGACTCTCTGGGGTGTTGGCATTGACGGAGACATATCAAATGCCTCACTCAAGGCTGTCATTTCAGCGGTTAACCGAGCTCTGCGGTAATACTTGGATAGTGCCTACCTATCGAGATGAAGCGATTGTCTTGCGTACCCACAAGCTGGGTGAAGCAGATCGCATTGTCACACTTCTGACTAGGTATCACGGTCAAGTTAGAGCAGTTGCTAAGGGTGTAAGAAGAACCTCTTCCAAAATGGGAGCAAGACTTGAACCATTCATGGTTGCCGACATTCAGTTTTATGAAGGTAAGAACCTAGATACGGTAACCCAAGCTGAGACACTAGGTGCCTACGGCAGCATGATTTCTGATGATTACTCATCTTTCACAGTTGCTAACGTGATGGCTGAGACAGCAATGCGACTAACTGGTGACGAACGAGCGACGCAGCAATATCTCTTACTTATCGGTGCTCTTCGTTCATTAGCAAATAAGGAACACGCTCCAGCACAGATTCTAGATAGCTATCTACTTAGGGCATTAGCGGTAGCTGGTTGGGCCGCTAACTTTGCTAACTGCACAGGATGTAATGCTGAAGGTCAGCATGCTGGCTTTGTTATTCAGACCGGTGGTGTTGTTTGTGCAGCCTGTATGCCACCAACTGCTGCCATCATAAGTTTCGAAGTTTCAAATCTTCTTGGCGCTCTGCTAGCAGGAGAATGGGACATAGTTGAGGCCTCTTCTGAGCAGACAAAAGTCTCTGCTTCGGCTATCGTAAGTGCGTACAGCCAGTGGCATATCGATCGCGGATTGAAGTCCTTTAACCATTTGGAGAGAACATGAAAGTGCCAAAGTTCGATGGATCAGTTCCTCAGCACGTAGCCATCGTCATGGATGGCAACGGTCGTTGGGCTAACGCCAGGGGACTAACCAGGGTTGAAGGCCACCGTGCAGGTGAAGCGGCTCTAATGGATGTTATTGAAGGTGCTATCCAAGCAGGTGTTAAATATCTAACTGTCTTTGCTTTCTCAACAGAGAACTGGAAGAGATCTCCAGATGAAGTGAAGTTTTTAATGAATTACAACAGGGAAGTCCTTCGCAGAAGAAGAGATGAACTTGATGGTTGGAACGTCAGAATCAAGTGGGCAGGACGCAGACCTAAGTTGTGGCCAACTGTTATTGATGAGCTTCTTATTGCTGAAAAGCAGACTGCTAGAAATAAAGGCCTTACCTTCACTATGTGTGTCAACTATGGATCTCGGATTGAGATCGTTGATGCCATCAACCAGATAGTTGAAGATGCTCAATCAGGCAAGCTCAATGGTTCTATGACTGAGAAAAAGATGCAGAAGTATCTGCTGACCAAGGACTTACCTGATGTTGACTTATTCATTAGATCCAGCGGGGAGACCAGGATTAGTAACTTCCTGCTCTGGCAGTCTGCATACGCGGAGTTTGTCTTCCTTGATGTGCTCTGGCCTGATTTCTCTAGAAAAGACCTTTGGGAAGCAATCAGCCAGTACTCCAAACGCAATAGACGCTTTGGTGGGGCCATAGATAAGCCAAAGAAGGCTAAGCGCAACTAAACTAAGTGTTTCAAGCATCGCAGCCAACGATGCCTTACCAAGGGAGCAATAATGGCAGCCCCAACTCGCCTAGATTCAGTTATCTCACTAGCCAAGAGACGTGGATTCGTCTTTCCTGCAGGTGAAATTTACGGTGGTACACGCTCAGCGTGGGATTACGGACCACTTGGAGTAGAACTCAAAGAGAACATCAAACGCCAGTGGTGGCGTGCAATCGTTAACTCCCGCGAAGACATCGTAGGTCTTGATAGCTCGGTAATCCTTCCTCGTAAGGTTTGGGAATCTTCAGGTCACGTCAAGGAATTTACTGACCCTTTGATTGAGTGCACCTCTTGTCACAAGAGATTTAGAGCAGACCACCTTGAAGAAGCCTTCGAGGAGAAGAAGGGTAGGGCTCCAGCTTCACTGGCAGAGATTGCTTGTCCTAACTGTGGAACAAGAGATGCTTGGACCGAACCTAAGATGTTCAATGGTCTTCTAAAAACTTACCTAGGACCTGTTGAAGATGAATCAGGTCTTCACTTCCTAAGACCTGAAACAGCGCAGGGTATCTTTGTGAACTTTAACAATGTGCTTGGTGCCGCAAGAATGAAGCCACCGTTTGGTATTGGTCAGATCGGCAAGTCATTCCGTAACGAAATCACTCCAGGAAACTTCATCTTCAGAACTCGTGAGTTTGAACAGATGGAAATGGAATTCTTCGTTGAGCCAGGAACTGACGAACAGTGGCATGACTACTGGATTCAGGAGAGACTGAATTGGTATATCGACCTGGGCATCAATAAAGACAACCTACGTCTATTTGAACACCCTAAGGAAAAGCTTTCACACTACTCAAAGAGAACAGTTGACATCGAATACAAGTTCGGCTTCCAGGGATCTGAGTATGGAGAGCTAGAAGGTATTGCTAACCGTGGAGACTTTGACCTCACCACCCACTCACGTGAATCAGGTATTGACCTTTCATACTTTGATCAGAACCTAGGTGAGCGTTGGACTCCTTACGTTATTGAACCAGCGGCAGGTCTAACTAGATCACTAATGGCATTCCTAGTTGATGCATACGCTGAAGATGAAGCTCCTAACACTAAGGGCGGAGTTGATGTTAGAACTGTTCTTCGTTTGGACTATCGCCTAGCACCAGTCAAGGCTGCAGTTCTTCCGTTATCTAGAAACGAAGATCTTTCACCAGTTGCTAAGAACCTCGCTCAAGAGCTTCGTGGTTACTGGAACATCGACTTCGATGACTCAGGTGCGATTGGTAGAAGATATCGTCGTCAAGATGAGATCGGAACTCCGTTCTGTGTGACAGTGGACTTTGATTCTCTTGAAGACCAGGCAGTTACAGTTCGTGAGCGAGACACCATGGCTCAAGAGCGTGTATCTCTAGACAAACTTCGTGGTTACCTAGCTGAGAAACTCATCTAATCCTCAAAGTGAATACAACAGGACAGGCACTTCAATACGGCGGTATCACTATCGCCACGCCTGTTGTATTAGCCCCAATGGCTGGTATTACCAACACCGCTTTCAGGAGACTCTGTCGTGAGTACGGTGGTGGTCTCTACGTAAGTGAAATGGTTACCTCACGTGCGTTAGTTGAAAGAACCGAAGAGTCAATGAGGCTTATTGGTCATCACGAGAGTGAAGATATTCGTTCTGTTCAGTTATACGGTGTTGATCCAAAGACAATCTCGGAAGCTATCACCATGCTTGTCTCAGAAAACAGAGCAGATCACATAGACCTGAACTTTGGTTGCCCAGTTCCCAAGGTGACTAGAAAAGGTGGCGGAGCCGCTCTTCCTTATAAACAAGATCTGTTTACAGCAATTGTGAACAGTGCTGTGAAAGCTGCAGGAAATGTTCCAGTGACAGTGAAGATGCGTAAAGGCATTGACGCTGACCACCTTACCTTCATTGATGCGGGTAAGTCAGCTAGAGATGCAGGGGTGGCGGCAGTTGCCCTTCACGCTAGAACTGCTTCAGAATATTACTCAGGGCATGCAGACTGGAACGCTATCCATGAACTTAAAGACGAACTCAGAGATGTTCAGGTTCTAGGTAACGGTGACATCTGGTCAGCAGCCGATGCTATTCGCATGATGCGTGAAACTGGTTGCGATGGTGTTGTTGTTGGCAGAGGATGCCTCGGAAGACCTTGGCTCTTTGCCGATCTACAAGCAGCTTTCGAAGAGTATGCAATCAATCCAAACTCGAATGCAGCAATAGATCCTGTACAACCAACCCTTGGTCAGGTAGCAGAAGCCTTCAAAAAGCACGCTGTTCTCCTGGTTGAGTTCTTTGAATCAGAAGAGCGAGCCTGTCGAGACATACGCAAGCACGTGGCTTGGTATTTCAAGGGTTATCCAGTAGGCGGAGAGTTCAGGGCTGCACTTGCTCAGGTTGAGTCGCTGCAGCAGATGGATGACATTCTGGGAACCATTGACTGGGCTGCTCCCTACCCAGGTGAGTTAGCTGAAGGTCCTAGAGGCCGTTTGGGTGGGGCTAAGACATGTGCTCTGCCAGAAAACTGGCTTGATTCCCGTGAACTAGTCGGGGACCAGCGTAAGGTACTGCTAGAGGCAGAACTGGGAGTATCAGGCGGATGAGTGCAGAGAAGTACACCGAACACGATAAGGAAAGATTCCTTACCGAAGAAGGTTCTGGACGCAGCGCTAGAACAGAATTTGCAAGAGATAGGGCAAGAGTCACGCACTCTTCAGCACTTAGAAGGCTTGGTGCAAAGACTCAAGTATTGCAACCTGGCACAAATGATTTTGCTCGTACACGGCTAACTCACTCTCTAGAGGTCGCTCAAGTTGGTCGTGAGATGGCAGTTGAGTTTGGTATTGATCCAGACATTGTTGACACAGCTTGTCTTGCTCACGATTTAGGTCATCCACCATTTGGGCACAATGGTGAAAAGGGTTTGAACGAGTGGGCTAAAGATTTCGGAGGATTCGAAGGTAACGCTCAAACTCTTAGAATCCTTACTCGCATCGAACAGAAGGTCTATAGCAAAGACGGTGTTGCCTTTGGTTTGAACCTAACTAGAGCGAGTCTCGATGCAAGCTGCAAGTATCCATGGACTAGAGATTTTGCTGTTCAAGATTCCGGAGCAGATAGATCCATTAAATTCGGCGTATATGAAGACGACGTTCCAGTCTTTGAATGGCTAAGACAAGGTGCGACAGATAGAGTCAAGTGCTTCGAAGCTCAGATCATGGACTTTAGCGATGATGTTGCGTACTCGGTTCATGACTTTGAAGATGCTGTTGTCGAGAACTTCATAAAGCTTCAGGAGATCAAGGGCTCGAAGCAAGAAGAAGCCATTATCAATGAAATTGCTCGCTGGAACGGTGAAACCATTTCTTCTGATGATCTAGCTGCTGCCTTAGACAGATTGCAGAGCAATCAGTACTGGCTCAATAGTTATAGTGGAACACCTCGTGAAGCGGGTCAGTTAAAGAACCTCACTTCTTCTGTTATTGGTTCCTTTGTTTCAAGAACAACTCAGGCAACATTCCAGGCAAATGCTGACTCACTGTTCGCTAGATATGCAGCTGATGTGATTGTTCCCCTTGAAGTTGAAGCAGAGATAGCTATCTTCAAAGGTCTTGCTTCATATTTCCTAATGTCTCTAGAAGACAGAGTGGGTTTCTACGATGATCAAAGACAGCTTCTGAAAGAGCTTGCTGATTTCCTTTTGTCTTCTAATGGAAAACACCTTGATGGTTATTCTCTTGAGGCTTGGAACAGGGCCAAGGGCGATACTGAGAAACACAGAGTAATTGTTGATCAGATTGCTGTTCTATCCGATGGTGCTGCTGAGAAAATGCATGAAGACTTAGTTCTCAAAAAAGGTAAGAACTGATGGCAGGCCGCATCCCAACTCGTGACATTGAGGCCATCAAGCAAAGAGTCAACATCGCCGACATTGTTGGCGAGTATGTTCAGCTCAAAGGAGCAAGCGTTGGCTCTTTGAAAGGTCTTTGTCCTTTCCATGATGAGAAATCACCATCATTCAACGTAAGACCAGATCAGGGTTTCTATCACTGCTTTGGATGTAGTGAGGGTGGCGATGTTTATAAGTTCTTGCAGAAAATTGAAAACATTACCTTCTATGAGGCAGTTGAAAAGTGTGCATCAAAAATTTCATATGAGATTTCCTATGAAGCTGGTTCCAACCGTGATGAGGGAGTCAATAGAGCAAGGCTGCTAGCCGCTAATGAAGCAGCAGCAAAGTTCTTCGCTATGTCTCTAACCACGGCTGAAGCGCAGACAGCTAGAGATTTTCTCACCCAACGTAGGTTTGACAGGGAAGCTGCTGAATACTTCGGTATTGGATATGCACCTAAGGGCTGGAACAGTCTTGGGGATGCTCTCAAGAAAGAGGGTTTTACTGAAGAAGAGCTAGTCAAGGTTGATCTCCTAGTTGCTAAAGAAGGCAGAACCTATGACAAGTTCAGAGGAAGACTGGTCTGGCCGATTAGAGATGCAACAAATGCGGTTATAGGTTTTGGTGCCAGAAAAATCTATGATGATGACCCACTGGCGAAGTACATCAACACTGGCGAGACACCTGTCTACCACAAGTCGCAGGTTCTCTATGGCCTGAACCTTGCTAAGAAAGACATTGCTAAGAATCGTCAGGTAGTCGTTGTTGAAGGCTACACAGACGTCATGGCCTGTCACCTTGCTGGCATTACTACTGCGGTAGCAACCTGTGGAACTGCATTTGGTGATGACCACATTCGAAGAATCAATCAGATCTTTGGAACTGGAGGCGAATCTGCTGAGGTTGTCTTTACATTTGATCCTGATGCTGCAGGTCAAAAAGCGGCGATGCGAGCTTTTGAATCTTCAGGCAAGTTCATAGCTTCGACATTTGTGGCAGTTGGTCCTGAAGGGCTAGACCCATGTGATTTGCGTATTCAAAAAGGTGACTCTGCTGTAGTCGAAATGATTGCAAGTAAACGACCTATTTATGAGTTTGCGTTAGATCAAAAAATTGCTGGACACGATCTGTCTTCCTACCCAGGTCGTCTTTCTGCTGCAACAGCTGCTGTGACTGTTCTTGCAAAGATTAGCGATCTTGGAGCACGAGAAGAATATGTTCGTTTGTTAGCAACTAAGGTTCAACTCGGAAGCGATGAAATCAATCGTTTGTTGAGTGCTGAACTTGCCAGGCAGAGAGCGGCTGCTGTCTCTAACTCTCGACGTGGGGATTCCTCGTCCTTTCCACCAGAACTAAACCCAGGTGAGCCACCTCCTCCGGAAGAGGGGCAGGAGTTTCCTATGCCTAATCTTCAAGATGCAAATACTCGACTAGAACAAGAAGTGCTAGCTGTTTTGTTGCAGGTTCCAAGAGCATGGAGTCCTGAGGTTGCTCTGCAAATCTGTGAGCAAATGTTTGGAACCCCTGCGTATGTTGTTATTGCCCAGTCTGCAGCCCAATCTATAGCCCACATTCATCAACCAGATTGGTTCAACCAAATTGGTTCGAAGACTCCAGAAGTTTTACACGGCCTCGTTCGTCAACTTGGCAGTAAAGAACTTCCAGTGAGAACTCCCGAAGAAATACAGGTTTATGCAGTTGGTGTCATCGCTAGTGCTCAAAAGAAGATGTTGACTAGGCAGCGGGACTCGATGAGAGCGAATCTGTCTCTCATCAACCCTGAATCCGACCCTGAGCAACACACTCATATTCAGCGTCAACTAATGGCAATCGAAGCAAAGATTAGAGATCTGCGATGAGTGTCGATAAGCAAAAAGTAACTATCGCTCCAAAGAGTTTTCCTGCCTATGAGCAAGCTGTTATTGATAGTGGCTCTGTCTTGTCACCTTTGGATGAAACAGTCGGAGCGTTGATTTGGACTGACTATTCAGATCCGAAGGGTCTCGAGAAGACTTTGGCAGAAAACCCGCAACTTGAATTCGTTCAACTACCATTTGCAGGTGTCGATGCATTTCAGAATGTTTTGCATATGCCTGTCCGTTTTGCTTGTGCCAAAGGTTCTTATCGTGAGCCAGTAGCTGAGCATGCACTGATGTTAGCCATGGCCCTAGGTCGAGTTATTCCGGAAAGAGTGCGAGCTAACAGTTGGGGGAGAAAGTTTGCAGCCTCCCTGTATGACGCCAACATACTCATCGTTGGAGCAGGTGGTATAACTGAAGAGCTCATTAAGCAACTCACACCTTTTAGGTGCAACATCACAGTTGTAAGAAATAAGCCAGAACCGTTGACTGGGGCAACCAGAACAGTTCAGCTTGCCAAACTAGATGATCACCTTCCTAACGCTGATTGGGTCTTCCTTGCCTGTTCCCTTACAGAAAGCACAAGGAATCTATTCGATCTGGAACGCTTCAAAAAGATGAAGGAAAGCTCTTACCTGGTCAATGTGGCCAGAGGAGCAGTTGTTAACACAATGGACTTGGTTCAGGCACTAAATCTAGGACTAATCGCCGGAGCTGGGGTTGATGTAACGGAACCTGAGCCATTGCCCGATGGGCACCCGCTTTGGAGTGCTCAGAACGTCATTATTACCCCTCACACAGCAGACACCAATGCCCAGGTTGTCAGGCTGTTCTCGGTCCGAATCAAGGAGAATCTGGCTGCTTACAGGGGATTAGGCGACTGGGTGGGTCTTGTTGA
>JBIJAB010000156.1:0-2609 GCA_044345975.1 Rhodoluna sp. | reverse complement strand
TGGGTAGAGATGGCTGCCGAGTTCCACTTCCTTGGGAAGCAGGAGTCAACCAATCAAATGGTTTCTCATCAACAGGAGCGTCTTGGTTACCTCAACCAGAGATATACAAGAACTTTTCAAGAGATCTCCAAGAAGGGGTATCTGGTTCAACTCTTGAGATGTATAAACAAGCCCTAGTAATAAGAAGCGAACTGGACTTAGGCCAAGGCTCTTTTGAATGGGATCAAGAGCTAAGCAATAAAGATGTGCTTACGTTTAGAAACAAAGATGTTCTTGTAATTCACAATTTTGGCGAAGTAAGAATTGATGTTCCTGAAGGTAAAGAGTTAATCTCTAGCACTCCTGATTCAAAACAGAATCAAGTTCTACCTCATGAAACTAAGTGGTTGAGACTCTAATACTTCTCAATCAAGTCGAAGTAGATACACACAATCTGGGTGTCACCAGTGACTTGCACTCCGCAGCTTTCCCAGAAGGCAGTGTGGCTTCTTCTAAAGTCATCCCCCGTTAGATCACCTTCAGCTTCAGCAAGAGCAAACTCATCAGAAACTTCATCGAATCTGACTATCTCGACTCTTGTTACCTGAATCTTGCCTAGAGGTTCGTTATTGTTACCCACAACAATGTGGATCTCTCCAACGTGTTCAATCTCTTCACCTTCGTCCAGGTAATCATCCAAGAGACCTGCTGTTGCTCTTTTATTGCCGTTGAATAAAAAATCTAAGAGTGCGTCTCTCGACTCACCAGGGTTCCCGATGTCCATGATTCGGTATCCATCAATGCGTTCCCATGCCATGAATTGAGTCTATAAACCACTTTTGTATGTGTTGATAGATTTAGAAGTAAACACCGAGATAGAAAGCAATCATGGGTCCTAAGAAACTATTCAACACATTTGCCAGAGCAGAAGCCTTTACTTGGACTTTGCTAATAACGGCACTAATTCTTAGGGGTCTCGACTTTGATCCGATTGCTGTCACGATTGCTGGAAGTATCCACGGAGCTGTTTTCCTGGGTTATGCAGTAACAGCAGGGCTTACTGGTGTGAACCAAAGATGGGGCTTTGGTAAGACAGCTTTTGCAGTTGCCCTAGCTATCGTTCCTTTTGCAACAGTTCCTTTTGAAATGAGACTAAACAAGAAGGGTTCACTTGAAGGATCTTGGCGAACAGCCACTAGCGAAGACCCAAGAGATGCTGGACGTATCGACAGCCTGTTCCGTTGGTTTCTTGCAAGACCAATAACTTTGATTGCTGTGATTGTTATTGGGCTAACAACTTTGTTTGTTGTTCTTGTTTCTCTAGGCTCACCAACTACTTGGTTTGACTAGGAATTCAGAATCTTTTTGATTCTCTCCATAGAGATAGGTTCAGCTGTTCCTAGGCTCTGAGCAAATAGGCTCACCCTAAATTCTTCCAAAGCCCACCTGGCTTTGACTATCTGCTCAGGCATTCCTTCCTTCAAAGGAAGAGAACCTCCAGCGTTTTCAAACAAGAGGATTGCTTGGTTGAGTTCAATCTCTAAACGTCTATCTCGTTCAGCATCTTCCAATAGCTTCGCAGTTCTCATCTTGTTGGCCTTGAGATAGACAGGAAGCCTCACTAGCTTTGAAAGACCTGTTGTGCTGATCAGTTTGTTTGTCATTAGTTGAGCAACGTGCTTCTTCTGATTAGCGAGCACAAACAATAACCCAATGTCTTGAATCTGCGAGATTGCTTTACTTGCTTCACGGGAGAGTGCTGAAATCTCAACGATTAGTTTCACGCAGTTTCTGCATTCTTCAACTACTCGCAGAGAAGCTTTCTTGCTTATCTCTAGTGGTGTTAAGTTCACAGAGTTTTCTAGGTCAAGTTCATCTTGAATAACTGCAAGTATCACATCTTCAACAAATGCAGCGACATTGCGATAACCAACAGAAACTATTGCTAGCTTCTCATCTTTGCTAAGTTCTTCTGTGATTACTGCTACCGGCGATGAAAGCAAAGCAGTGACCTCAGCAATTAGTTTGTTACGAGTCTTCACTGCATCAATGTTTGGGCTGAGAACTTTAGCTGTTCCAGGTTTGTGTTTCACAAAAGCAGGATCGTACTTTTGTTTTAGTTCATCAAGGTCAAGGCTCACACCTTTGATATCTTTTGTATCGGTGATTACCTTGTAAGTAACTCTTAGTGAGTTAGGTAGTTCTTCTAACTTGAAATCAGCGGCAGTCATGTGTGTTCCACTGAGTGTTCTTAGTGTCTTAGCAATGGTTTCAAGTAAAGGTTCAGTTGGGTTCTCTGGAAGAGTCGCTAGGGCTTTCTTAGACCAGTCAGCTGCGGGAACCACATACTTTCTAATGCTCTTAGGAAGTGTTCTGATAAGTTCTGCAATGAGGTCCTCTCGTAGTTGAGGAACTAGCCAATCAAAAGCATCTCTGGTTATGGAAGATAGTTCAGCTACAGGTATGAGAACTGTCAGACCATCTTCAATCTCACCTGGCTGGTATTTGTATTCCAAATTGTAAGAGTTATCGCCGAAGGCCCATTCACTCGGAATCTCTATGCGCTCTGTTGTTTCAACAGGTAACAGGTCTTCACGAGTCATGTTTAGAAGATCTGGGTTAGTTCTTTG
>JBIJAB010000155.1:0-2613 GCA_044345975.1 Rhodoluna sp. | reverse complement strand
CAGCCTTAGCTAGAACTTCTAGTTCTGAAGCGCTAACAGTTGAGCCCAAGACTCCAGCTGATTGTAGATAAGGGATGATTCGAGAAGTGAAATCTTCAACCGTTAGAAGCCTTAGGTGACTTGCGTTAATCGAGTCTGCCTTCTTCTGATCAAAACGAGCAGGATTTGGGTTCACATCCTTGACATCAAATGCCTGAACCATCTCTTCAAGTGAGAAGACATCTCTATCTGCGCTAATGCTCCAACCGAGGAGAGATAAGTAGTTCAACAAACCTTCCGGAATGAAACCACGGTCTCTGTGATGGAACAGGTTAGATTCAGGATCTCTCTTTGAGAGCTTCTTGTTACCCTCACCCATAACAAAAGGAAGGTGACCGAACTGTGGAATGAACTTAGTAATGCCCGCTTCAAACAGCGCGTTATACAAAGCAATCTGACGCGGAGTTGAGGACAATAAGTCTTCACCTCTAAGAACATGGGTGATGCCCATAAGAGCATCATCAACCGGGTTTACCAAAGTATAAAGAGGCTGCCCATTTGGTCTGACCACAACAAAGTCAGGGAAAGATCCAGCAGGGAAAGTAATCTCTCCTCTAACCAGGTCATTGAAAGTAATGTCAACATCAGGAACACGCAGACGTAAAGCAGGAGATCTTCCCTCAGCTTTATAGGCAGCCTTTTGTTCTTCAGAGAGGTCTCTTTCAGAGTTGTCATAACCTAGCTGAACAGCTCTGCCGTTAGCCTTGTTTCTCTCGTCTATCTCTTCTCCGGTTAGGAAGCTTTCATAGATGTGACCAGAGGCTTTTAGCTTCTCAATAACCTCTAGATAGATATCTGTTCGCTCAGACTGTCTATATGGCTCGTTAGGTCCCCCAACACCAACACCTTCATCCCAGTTCAATCCCAGCCAGCGAAGTCCATCAAGAATCATTTCAAATGATTCTTCGCTGTCTCTCTCAGCATCAGTATCTTCAATACGGAAGACAAAGGTTCCACCAGTGTGACGAGCATAAGCCCAGTTAAACAGTGCTGTTCTAACTAGCCCTACGTGAGGTGTACCGGTAGGAGAAGGACAGAAACGAACTCTGACATCAGATCCAGAAGCTGTAGTAAAAGGTGCAGTAATTAGGTTTGTCATAACTAGACAAGTCTAAGCGACAGGGTTAGTTAGCGACCCGATGCCCTCAATGGTTATCTCAACAGACTGACCTGACTCTATTTGACCTATGCCAGCTGGTGTTCCAGTGAGGATTACATCTCCTGGTAACAAGGTCATTGCTTGAGAGACATGCTGGATAATCCTTGGAACCTTGTGTATCAACATATCTATGGATGCGTGTTGTCTAACTTCCCCATCAACACGCGTTTCGAGCATTTGTCCATCTACCACGAACTCTGTTTCAACCCAAGGTCCTAGTGGGCAGAAGGTGTCAAAACTTTTAGCTCTAGTCCACTGAACATCTTTGTTTTGAATATCTCTTGCCGTCACATCGTTAGCGATGGTGAAGCCCCACACGTAATCAAGTGCTTTGACTTCAGAAACGTCTTTAGCAACTTGACCGATGACTATTGCTAGTTCACCTTCGTGATCTACTCGTTCAGAAATCTTAGGTAAAACAATTGCTTCATCAGGACCTATGACTGTGGTCAGTGGCTTGATGAATATAAGTGGCTCTGGTGGAACATCTCCACCCATCTCGGCAGCGTGATCGGCATAGTTCTTACCAATACAGATGATCTTGCTGGTTGGAAGTACTGGAGGTAGAAGTTGAACATCCTTTAGAGGAACTCTCTCCCCTGTTGTTTCATAGCCTTGGAATATTGGGTGACCTCTAAATACAACTACTTCAGGACCATCCACCACACCCCAAGAAACCTTGTCTTGGACTATGAACTTAGCAATTCTCATTAGCTAAGTTTTACTAACCAGTTGTGACGGTCCTCAATGAGACCGTATTGAATTCCAGTTAGTTCTTCACGAAGTGAAGTTGTTAGCATGCCTGGCTCTGGGTTCTCTGGACCGATAGTTCCTTCTTTTGACTTGAACTGACCTACAGGAGTGATTACAGCCGCTGTTCCACAAGCAAACACCTCAGTGATCTCACCTGAGTTATAACCTTCACGAACTTCATCCAGAGTAACTGCACGCTCTTCAACAGAAATGTTTCTGTCTTTTAGTAGCTGGATGATTGAGTCTCTAGTGATACCTCTAAGAATGGTCCCATCTAGAGATGGAGTCACTACGTGACCATCTTTGTATACGAAGAAGACGTTCATGCCACCAAGTTCTTCGATGTATGTGTGAGTTTCAGCATCTAGGAATAGCACCTGAGAACAGCCGTTCTCATAGCCTTCACCTTGAGCTAGCAAGCTAGCTGCATAGTTTCCACCGGTCTTAGCTTCACCTGTTCCATAGCGTCCTGCTCTTGCTGAATCTAAAGCAATCCAGATTGATACTGGCTTGAGGCCTCCAGTGAAGTAAGGGCCAACAGGAGATGCAATAACTCTGTACTCAGCTCTGTGAGCAGCTCTAACACCCAGGAAGTTCTCTGCCGCTATTTCAAAAGGTCTAAAGTAAAGAGTCTTTTCATTAACTGGCTTTGGAACCCATGC
>JBIJAB010000154.1:0-2623 GCA_044345975.1 Rhodoluna sp. | reverse complement strand
ATTCCAAGGCTAGATCCCGATACGGGGAGAGCTCCTAATACTGGAATCGCAGGAAGAGGACCTAGCTCTGTTGCCAACGGGCTAACCATAGATCCTTGCCCAACCGAGAAGCCAACACCAGTCAGCCAAGAGTTTCCAAAAGCAATCAAGTTAGGAAGGATAGCCATCTGCCCTGCACTAACAGTCAAGGTTCCTAGGAAAGTTAGCTGCAGTGATTGATAAAGCTTGATTATTTCAATCCAGTTCACCGCAAGCATTGCTGAAATCATGATTGCACTTACGAAACTCATAGTCGCAACAACACCTGTACCAGCACGAAGTGCTGGAGAAATCAAAGGCTTAATCGCCCAAGGCAATCTATCTGCTAAATCAAGGAAGAAGTTTCTGATTCGATCTCTTAGCTCACTAGGTTCTGAATCTTCGTAAAGAATTGGGCTACCAACTACTGAACCAATGATTACCAACACGGTCAGAAGAGCAACTGGAATAAACACTCCCTGCCACTGCACAACGTAAATTGCTTTAGTAACGGCAAGGCTAGTAAGTAGCAACGCCACTGCTAGATAAGAAAGCACAGCTCCAAGCCAAGCCAAGCTCAAATACTTTTCACCACTAAGCTTCTTACCGGTTCGATACATCGCCCAGCAGATCAGAATAGAAAAACCTAGTGGGATGAAATCAAAAACATAAGCAGGAACTTTTAGCCCAGCAACTTTTCCTTCAGCAAACAAAATAGCAACACCGTGAGCGTTGAGCCAAGTTCGTGAAGTGTCTTGAAGAACGCTTTGAAAAGTTGCACCTTGGGTTTGTTCAACTAACCAGGTAATAACGTTCAGGGCAAAGATGCTTACGAAGCCTAGGGCAACAACAAATGCTGATCCCAGTGCACCTCTCGCAAATGCCTTTATACGCATGAACTAAAGGCTAGCGATAACACCGCGCATTAGGGCAGCAGTCTCGCTAGGAGTCTTGCCAACCTTCACACCGACTTTTTCGAATGCTTCCTTCTTAGCCTGAGCAGTCCCAGCAGAACCTGAAACGATAGCTCCAGCGTGACCCATTGTCTTACCTTCAGGAGCAGTGAATCCTGCAACGTAGGCAACAACTGGCTTAGTCACGTTGTCCTTGATGTAGGCAGCAGCTTTCTCTTCGCTGTCACCACCAATTTCACCGATAAGAACAATTGCCTTAGTTTCTGGATCTGCTTCGAAAGCAGCAAGAGCATCGATGTGTGTGGTTCCAATAACTGGGTCTCCACCAATACCGATAGCGGTTGAAATACCAATGTCACGAAGCTCAAACATCATCTGGTAAGTCAAGGTACCTGACTTAGAAACTAGTCCGATCGGGCCAGGACCTGAGATATCAGATGGTGTGATACCAGCGTTAGATTTTCCTGGACTGATAATGCCTGGGCAGTTAGGGCCGATGATTCTGGTCTTGTTGCCCTTTGAAACGCTGTATGCCCAGAAGCTTGCTGAGTCGTGAACAGGAATACCTTCAGTAATAACAACTGCAAGTTCAATGCCAGCATCAATAGCTTCGATAACAGCCGACTTAGCAAATGCAGGTGGAACGAAGATTACAGAAACGTTTGCACCTGTTTCCTTCATTGCATCTGCAACAGTTCCGAATACTGGCATCGCAGTGCCATCAACATCAACGGTCTCTCCTGCTTTCTTAGGGTTAACACCACCAACAATGTTTGATCCACCCTTGAGCATTCTTCTGGTGTGCTTCATACCTTCAGAACCAGTCATACCCTGAACAATGATTCTGCTGTTCTTATCTAGAAAAATAGACATTTATAAATCTCTCTTTAGCGGTTAGCGAGTTCAGCAGCTTTATCAGCAGCTTCATCCATAGTGTCAACGACGGTTACCAGTGGGTGATTTGCATCAGCCAGAATCTTGCGGCCTTCATTTACGTTGTTACCATCAAGGCGAACAACCAGAGGCTTAGTAGCAGAAGAACCAAGAGTTGCAAGAGCACCAACGATTCCATTGGCAACAGCATCACAAGCAGTGATTCCACCGAAGACGTTAACAAATACGCTCTTCACCTGTGGGTCACCAAGAATAACGTCTAGTCCTGCAGCCATAACTTCAGCTGAAGCTCCACCACCAATGTCTAGGAAGTTAGCTGGCTTCACACCGCCGTGACGCTCACCTGCGTAAGCCACAACATCAAGTGTTGACATAACTAGACCTGCACCGTTTCCAATGATTCCAACTTCACCGTCAAGCTTGACGTAGTTCAAATCAGATTCTTTAGCCTTAGCCTCTAGAGGATCTAGCTGGTCACGCTCCATTGTTTCTCTCTGGTGACGGAACTCAGCGTTGTCATCTAGAGAAACCTTGCCATCAAGGGCAATAATCTCGCCTGACTTAGAAAGGATTAGTGGGTTTACTTCAACCAGGGTTGCATCTTCTTTAACGAAGACTTCGTAAAGCTTTACAAACACCGGAGCGACCTTAGCTGCGATGTCATCGCTGAATCCACCAGCCTTAGCAATCTCTAGAGCCTTAGCAAGATCAATGCCCTTGGTTGCATCAATAGCAATCTTGGCTAGAGCATCTGGACGCTCTTCAGCCAGCTGCTCAATTTCCATTCCACCTTCAAC
>JBIJAB010000027.1:0-9723 GCA_044345975.1 Rhodoluna sp. | reverse complement strand
TCTTGCTGGCAGAATAAACAAGGCAAGATAAACCAAATTAGAAAGAGCAGTTACAAATGGGAATTCTAGAAGGCAAGAAACTTCTGATCACTGGTGTCCTAACTGAAGCGTCTATCGCTTTCACAGTGGCACGTCTAGCTCAAGAGCAAGGGGCAGACATAGTTCTTTCTTCTTATGGTCGCATGCTTCCAATCACAGAGAAGATTGCTCTTCGTTTACCTAAGCCATGTGCAGTTATTGAACTTGATGCAACTAACGATGAAGACTTAGCCGCTCTTCCAGCAAGAGTTCTTGAACACCTACCTCACCTAGATGGAATTGTTCACGCTATCGCTTTTGCACCTGGCACAGCCCTAGGTGGTAACTTCCTAGAAACAGAATGGCCAGATGTTTCAACAGCTGTTCAGGTTTCTGCTTACTCTTTGAAATCAATCACCATGGCAGCAAAGCCAATTCTTAGAGACGGTGCATCTGTTGCAGGTCTAACCTTTGATGCTTCTGTTTCGTGGCCGGTATACGACTGGATGGGTGTTGCTAAGGCAGCATTCGAATCAACTTCTCGTTACCTGGCTCGCTACCTAGGCAAGGACAACATCAGAGTGAACCTGATCTCTGCTGGACCTCTTCGCACACCTGCAGGTAAGAGCATTCCAGGTTTTTCTAGCATGGAAGACATTTGGGTAGACCGTGCACCTCTTCGCTGGGAACTAGCCGACACTGAGCCTGCTGCAAGAGGAATTGTTGCACTTCTAAGTGACTGGTTCCCAATGACTACTGGTGAAATCATTCACGTTGATGGTGGATTGCACTCAACCGGTCACTAAAGACCTAATAGACCTATTGCATCGCTTAGGTCATTAGATGCAAGGATCACATCAGCCGCTGCTCTAACTCTTGGCTTGGCATTAAAGCCGATGCTTAGTCCTGCAACACTCATCATGTCTAGATCATTTGCACCATCGCCGATAGCCACTGTGTTTTTCAAATCAATGTTCGATTCAAGTGCCCACTGCCTTAGAGCGGTTGCTTTTGCAGGCTTGTCGATGATCTCTCCTGTAACTTCTCCAGTCAATACTCCATTGACAACTTGGAGCTGATTTGCTCGATGAAAATCAAGCATGAGTGTCTTCGCTAGCGGTTCAAGGAGTTGAGAGAACCCTCCTGAAACAGCTCCTACTTTTCCGCCTTTAGCATGTACAGCTTCGATTAACTGGTGAGCACCTTTAGTAACTGTGCATTTAGTCAGAGTGTCCGCAATGACGCTTTCTGGCAAACCTTTGAGATGGCTGACTCTCGCTTTGAGACTGGCAGTGAAATCTAGTTCGCCAGACATCGCTCGCTCAGTGACTGACTCAACCTCAGCTCTTTTCCCTGCACAGTCAGCCAGAAGTTCGATCACCTCTTGCTCAATGAGCGTTGAGTCAACGTCAAAGATGACTAATAGGCGAGGGGTATGGCTCATAAAGACACCTTAACGCCTAATCTTGATCTGAAGTGAAGGCCTCGGCTTTGTGTGTCACAGAGCGTCATAATTTGCGAATCCCTTAGGCTGAAAACCTATGAATGAAGTTTTATCTCTCAAGAACGTTGTCGTGAACCGCTCAGGTAAGACGATTCTGGACAACGTAAATTGGACCGTCCAAGACAACGAGCGGTGGGTAATTGTTGGACCTAATGGAGCTGGCAAAACAACGCTGCTAAAGATTGCTGCAGCCCAACTACAACCAACTTCAGGTTCAGCTTCAGTCCTTGGAGAGACACTTGGGGAGATAAACGTATTTGACCTCAGGACTCGAGTTGGATTCGCTTCCACTGCTATTGCTAGCCGCATACCCAACTCAGAATCAGTTCTCGATGCCGTCATGACAGCTTCGTACGCTGTGACAGGACGATTCAAGGAAATGTATGAAGATGTCGATGAGCGAAGAGCCAGACGAGTTCTTACCGAATGGCATCTAAGTGAATACGCGGATAGGCCATTTGGAACACTTAGCGATGGGGAAAAGAAGAGAGTTCAAATAGCGAGAGCAGTTATGCCTGATCCTGAGCTTCTGCTATTAGATGAGCCAGTTGCCAGCCTAGACATCGGCTCAAGGGAGTCAACGATCAAGATTCTAGGTGGCTATGCCTCCCATCCTGCAGCTCCAGCAATAATCATGGTTACACACCACCTGGAAGAGATTCCTGTGGGGTTCACCCACGCTCTAGTTCTAAATGAGGGGAGAATCATTGCCAGTGGGCCTATCAACCACACGCTAACCACTGAGAAACTCAGCGAAGCCTATGGTTTGCAGCTTGAAGTGGCCTTCCAGGCAGGCAGATTCGCAGTTCGAGCCAAATAACCACTGGCAAACTAGCCAACATTTGGTATAGTCTTATAAGCGTGCTCAGAGCACACCAACCCATTTGAATTGAAAGAGTTTTCTAATGAAGGCTGACATCCACCCAAAATACGAGACAGTTGTATTCCGCGATCTTGCATCAGGAGTATCTTTCCTAACTCGCTCAACCGTAACCAGCAACAAGACCATAGAGTGGGAAGACGGAAACTCATACCCAGTATTCGATGTTGAAATCTCTTCAGAGTCTCACCCGTTCTACACAGGTAAGCAAAGAATCATGGACTCAGCTGGTCGAGTTGAGAAGTTCAACGAGCGTTACAAGAAATTCGGTACTCAGAACTAATCTGTTTACAAATGAAAATGGACCTCGATTGAGGTCCATTTTTCTTTAATCCTGGTGCTTGACGGGCCAACCGTAAGCTGGCTTGTAGTCCGGCATATCCTGCTGACGCCATTTGGCGAAGCCTTCCTCAATCTCATCAGCCCACTTAGCCTGCTGCTGATGCAAATCATCGGCTGTGTCGGGAAATGGCACGACTGGCTTTTCCTGAGCAAAGAAATATCGCAACATCGCTAGCCCAACGTGGCCTGCTGCAATAGCGTCGTCCTTAGCTGTGTGTGCTGCAATCAGCTTCACGTTGTATCTTTCAGCGGCAGCACCGAGGTTTCTCTTACCCTTGCGATATTTGTCTATTGTCTTGTCAATAACTAATGGATCAATAACAGCCCCGAACTCAAGCGGGGCAACGTTGTTGCGGATTGCCTCGTAGTGCAAAATTGTGAAATCGTATGCTGCGTTGTATGCCAAGACGGGAATACCTTCTGCAAAGCATTGCCTGATTGCCTCAACTATCTGAGGAACGCCGATAGCCGCTGGAGTGGCTGCTGCCACATGTTTGTCATAGAAGCCATGAACCTTACTCGCAACCTCCGGAATGGGGACACCAGGATTAAGTACCCAGTCGAATCCTCCAGGAAGGACTTCGCCGTCTGCATTCATGCGGTGAAGTGCAGCAGTGACGATCCTGTCTTCAGAAAGATTGAGTCCTGTCGTTTCTGTATCAAAGACAGCAATCGTGTCTAGCCAGCTCGGTAACTTGAGTTTATTTATTGAGTCATTCACAGCAAAAGACTACTTGGAGCAACGGACATTGACGTGCAGGACAAAGTGTTGGCTACAATTGGCTAAGGAAACAGGGCATAGGAGGTGCAACTTGAGAACTTCCGCTGAACTGACTGCAGAGGCTAGAGATAGAGCTGAATCAAGAAGTGTTTCAATAGATGGAATCAACACAAACTACTGGTTTTACCCAGCAACTACTGCGGACAGAAAGAACGCTAAGAATCTAGTTCTGGTTCACGGCTATAGGGGAGATCACCACGGACTCGAGTCATTTGCTGGAGGCCTCACCGATTTCAACATCTACGCACCAGACCTACCTGGCTTTGGAACGTCGGATGCCCTGCAGGTAGAACACTCTCTGGATTCTTATGCCATCTGGTTCAAAGCCTTTCTCAGAGAGATACAGCTAGAGAACCCTCTGGTTGTTGGACATTCTTTTGGAACATTAGTAGTTAGTGCAACTGAAGCCAAGTTAGGTCTTTTCGAGAAGATTGTTTTAGTCAACCCTGTTGCTGGTGGACGTATCGTTGGCGTCTCAAAAGTTTTGTTTGAGTTAGTTAAGTTCTACTACTGGGTCGCTCACATTGTTCCTGAGGTTGTTGGTAATCGAATGACAAAGACTTACCTTTTAGTTGATGCGATGTCGGCTTACACCACCAAGTCGAAGGACAAGACCTTGCGGAAGTGGGTCAAGGTTCAACACCGGACTCATTTCAATAGCTTTGCTAACTCACAGGTTGTATGGGAAGCGTACCTAGCTTCAACGGGCAACGTGGTCACCCCTTACGTAAAGGAAATTCACAAGCCTGTCTTGTTGATTGCCGCTGAGTTGGATGAGATCACTCCAGTGTCTGCTGTGTATGAGTTTGCTACCACTATGGACAATGCCCAAGTACACGAGATCAAGGGATGCGGCCATCTCGTTCACTATGAAGCGGCTGAAGAAGCTATTGGGGTTATCAACGAGTTCTTTGCAAAGAAGCACTAAGTATGAAAACTCTGCACTTCGATGCAAGGTTTATAAGAACCGATAGGCACGATGGCATTAGCCGCTTTAGTGCCGAACTAGCTAAGGCTCTTCATGCCAAGGTACATCTCATCGCAATCATTCATGATCTAAGGCAACTTGATTTCTTGCCTACCGGGATTGAGTATGTTGTGCTGAATAATCCTCAGGCTCCTGTCGAGTTGTTCATTGCTAAAAAGCTAAACCTTCTGGGTGCCACTCATGTGTTTTCACCTATGCAGGTGATGGGAAGTTGGGGGAGAAAGTACAAGCTAGTTCTAACTCTTCACGACTTGATCTACTACAGACACAGGAAACCACCTCAGGACCTCAGCCTTTTAGTGAGAATTATTTGGCGTCTCTATCATTTGAGTTACCAACCACAACGCTGGCTTCTAAACCGCGCTGATGCTGTTGCCACAGTGTCTAGAGCGACCAAGATGTTGATAGCGAAGCATCATCTCACCAATAGGGAAGTAGTGGTTGTCTACAACGCTCCTGAGAAGATAACTGACCCTGCAGATCGTGAGAAGGCTCAATCCAAGAACCTCATCTACATTGGCTCCTTCATGCCATACAAGAACGTAGAAACACTTATCAGGGGATCGGGATTGCTTCCTGGTTTCACACTCCACCTACTTAGTCGAATATCTGAAACCCAAAGATCTAGTTACGAGATACTTGCTCGTCAGGTTGGTGCAAACCTCGTTTTTCACAACGGCGTGACCGACGAGGAATACAAGGACTTATTAGTGAACGGCTTCGCCTTGGTATCAGCCAGCAAAGACGAAGGTTTTGGTATTCCTTTGGTGGAGGCGATGCAGCTAGGAACGCCTGTAGTTGTTTCTGAACTAGAAATCTTCAACGAAGTAGCAGGATCTGCTGGAAGCTTCTTTGACCCTGATTCACCAGAAAGTTTTTCAAAGGCTGTAATGTCCCTCGATAATCAGAAAGCCTGGTCAGACAAATCCAAACTTTCACTCAATCAGGCTAAGGAATTCGACTGGAGTAAGTCAGCTGATGCTCTTCTTGAGCAGTTTGATCGACTATAGCGATAACGGTTCTGGCTTGTAATCAGTGATTGTCCAGAGGTTATCTGCGTGCATGAACTGGTTTAGAGATGCGTTACTGAGTCTTTCACCTTCTCTTGGAAGTTCACCTTCGGTGACAATGGTCAATACTTTCCGGATGAATGCCCCATGTGAAACAGCCAATACGCGTTGACCTGAGTATTCGTTAGCAATGAGATCAAGTAGCAGGTGTGTTCTAGCCCGCAGGTCTTCAAGTGACTCAAGCCCTTCGATTTGCGAATGACTTTCATACAGTTTTCTCCAGGAAGCGTGATCTAAACCTTCAGCGGTTCCAAAAGATCTTTCAATAAGTTCTGGGACGATGACAACATTCATTGAAAGTTCCTGAGCAATAATCTGGGCTGTGTCTCTAGCCCTAGACAGAGGGGAGGCTATTATCAGATCCCAATCTTCGGGATTCAAAGCAAGTGCGGCCTGTCTTGCCTGCTCTTTACCAGTTTCATTCAAAGGAATGTCCGTTGAGCCCTGGAGTCTTAGATCGATGTTCCAATCGGTTTGCCCATGTCGAAGAAGTCCAAGAATTGTTTCAGTCAACGAGAAGCCTTTCTAATGCAAGCGAGGTGTTTGCCTCAATCTTGGCGTTTGCAATATCATCTGCACGAGTAGGACCCATGTTTACGACAAAGATTGGTTTATGGGTCTTAGCAGCGAGTTTTGCGAAGCGATACCCAGAGTTAACAGTAAGTGAGGTTCCAGCTACTAGCAGAACATCTGACTGCTCCAATAAAGCAATAGAAGTCTCAACACGGGCTACAGGAACTGATTCGCCGAAGAAAACTACGTCTGGTTTATAGACGCCATCACATGAACGACATCTTGGAACAATGAAGTTCTCTGTTCCTTCAACTTCAGCATCACCGTCAGGAGTGAACTCAACCGATTCATCCTTGCGGATATGAGGGTTCAGTGTCTGCAGTAATTCATCCATATCAGTTCTTGCGATTGAATCTCTGCAACCCATGCAAACAACTCGATCTAATCTGCCGTGAAGGTCAATGACGTTTTCACTTCCAGCTGCCTGATGCAAGCCATCAACGTTTTGAGTAACTAGAGCCTGGAGTTTGCCTTGGGCCTCTGCTTTAGCAAGGGCTAGGTGACCTAGATTAGGAAGGGCTGAGGCGATTCTTGACCATCCGACAAAACTTCTGGCCCAATATCTTTTCTGAGCTAGTTCTGAACCCATAAAAGTGTCATAAGTCATTGGGTGTTTGGCAACCCTGCCTTGACCTCGATAGTCGGGGATACCCGAGTCAGTGCTAAGGCCAGCTCCAGTCAGAACAAACAATTTCTTGCCAGCGATACGCTCACGTGCCACTTCCAAAGAATATTGGGCGGCGTGTGAAAAATCGGGGTTTTCAATTTGGGACATTATGGAGCAGTTTACAACTTGAACTAGTTGATTATTGACTGACATCCTGTTTCATGAGGAAATAGCGGGCGAACTGTGAGTAGCCAAGTCTTTCCGTTTGAACTAAACCTTGATGCAGAATCCAACTTGGGTAGAAGCAAATTGAATTTCATATTTTCAGCGCTTGTCATTTCCATGCATGATCTATTCGACTCAAGTGGCTTTGAACCAATCCACTTGTGAATCTTAGAAAATGTTGGCTCAGGATTTGCTTCGGTTGCCATGTATAACCACTTTGTTGGCTTCCAAACAGTAGGTCGAGATTTCGTCCACATGTATTCGGGGCTGAATGACTCGACCTTATCCCTGAACTTTGACACAGCCCTGCGGGCATCAAGTTTTGATTTAGGTCTCACATCTTGGTCGTAACCAAGGGCAAAGATTGAGAATCTAGTTTGAGCTGCTCTAGGGGAAACCTGGGTAATGAAAGTGGTGTCGTTGACATCTACAATCCCTGGCATACCCCAATCGAATTTGGGATTCATGAGATTTACTTTTCTGGCCGCGTCCAAGATTCTCGACACAGCAGGTTGCTCTCGCTTTTGTAAGAAAGACGTTACGAATCGGCCTGGATAGCGGTAATTCTGAAATTTGACTGGAACAATCAATAGTCCATCGCTATACAAAACTGTTGGAGTTCTAGAGAATGCATACTCCTGAAGGGTGTAACCGCCTGTATCTTGGATAAGCAAAGAGACATATCTACCAGGGGGAGTTGTCGCTTGAGCCCAGCCAGAAGAAGTTAGACCCAGAACAAGGCCCGCTACTGCCAATGCTTTGAAAGAGCGCATATCTCAATCCGATCTATGTCTAGTTATCTTGATTATGTCGCGTGCATCGGATTTATGACAGACATTCAGGGATTTTCATATTCGGGCCAAATGAGAACAGAGCCCCGATGTATTCACCGAGGCTCTGCGGTAGCTGTCTCAAACTACGTGTCCGAAAGGGGACTTGAACCCCTACCCCCTTGCGAGGACTAGCACCTCAAGCTAGCGCGTCTACCATTTCGCCACCCGGACTTGATTTTGATGCTCTTACTTTGAGCACCAGTTCTAAATGTTACTACGAATACCTGCAAAGACTTGGGGCTCTAAGTTCATGACAAATAGTCCAAGCAGGAGTAGTTTTGATTTATGGCTGATGCGCGTAACACTTTGAACAGTTTGATAGCTGCACTCGAAAGACATTACGAGGCGATATCTAGCGGTAGGGGAAGTGATGACCCTGCGGTTATTGCCACATACGAACACTTAAAGACAGCCTTTATGGACTACGAAGAGGCCGTCTCTGATCAGTTTGGTGAAGTACTGCCAATGGAGTTAGCGGAAGACGACGAAGACTGGTCATGAATTTCCTAGAAGCAATAATTCTAGGAATAGTTCAAGGCCTCACAGAATTTCTTCCTGTCTCATCAAGTGCTCACGTTCAAATAGCCTCAGAGCTAATGCGAGTTCCTGGCCTCTCCGATGAGAACTCAGCCACCACAGCTTTTATAGCAACCATTCAGTTAGGTACTGAAGCAGCTGTCTTGATTTACTTCGCTAAAGACATTGCGAGATTACTCAAAGCTTGGTTCAAGGGATTGTTCAATTCTTCTGCGAGAGACAATGCTGATTACAAGATGGCGTGGTTAGTAATCTTCGCGTCTATTCCAGTTGGAGTAATCGGTTATGTACTTAGGGAGTTCATCCAAGAGACTGTTAGAACTCTTTGGGTAGTTGCTTTCACCATGATCATCTTTGCAATCATCTTATTTCTCGCTGATCACTACGGCAGAAAGCAAAAAGAAATCAAAGACATGACTTTCAACACTGCTCTGGGCTTTGGTTTAGGTCAGGCTCTAGCGGTTATCCCTGGTGTTTCAAGATCGGGAGCAAGCATTAGCTTTGGTCTGTTTGCTGGGTTCAATCGTGCGGCCGCAGCTCGCTTTTCTTTTTTGATTGGAATACCAGCGGTTCTTGCCAGTGGATTGATTGAATTCTCAGACAGCTATCAACAGTTGGATGAAGCGGCACTGTCAGGAACTATTGTTGCAACCATTACTTCTTTCGTAGTTGGCTATGCAGTAATAGCAGGTTTACTGAAGTATCTAAACAAGGGCTCATTCATGCCATTTGTTATCTGGAGATTGATCGTTGGAGTTGCTCTACTAATCATGCTCAGTAACGGCTGGATCTCTGCCTAAGGTTTAGGAGGTTCTGAGTCACCTTCGTTTTGTCTTAGGAACTTTTCAAACTCTAAAGCTAGTTGATCCGTGCTTAGCTCTTCAGCCTCTGCTTCATCTCTAGTTTTCTCGAGCACTGCGATGTAGTTCTGAAGGTCTTCATCGCCTTCAACGAAAGTATCTACAGATCTCTCCCATTCAAATGCGGCTTCCAAGATTTCTTTGTGGTCAACTGTGAAGCCGAGCATAATCTCAAGATCATTGATTAGAGCAAGTGCAGCCTTAGGTGAAGGCATCGACGCAACATAGTGGGGGACTTGAGCCCAAATCGAGATTGTTGGAATGCCTGCCTTTTCTATTGCGTGACCTAGAACCGACATGAACCCAGCTCGACCGTCGTAGTTGCTTCTTTCAATTCCTAGTGCGTTACGCACAGAAGCAGTCTGGCTGTTCTTATATACCTTGATAGGTCTAGTGTGCGGAGTTTCTGCAGCTAGAGAGCCAAGCATGATTACAGCTTGAATGTCACGATCTTCAATCACTTCAACAAGCTCAGAGATTAGGTGCTGCCACTGAAGAGCAGGTT
>JBIJAB010000035.1:0-7925 GCA_044345975.1 Rhodoluna sp. | reverse complement strand
TCTGTTCGGTAAATATCCCAAACCCAAACATCGCTCATGACTAGTTCAAAGTAAAAGTCGGTAGCAGTATCAATACGCTTGAAGTCAACCTCATTTGCTAGGTAGAGTCTGCGTTCTGTTTCAATAACAAATCTAAAAGTGTCTGCGACAGTTCTGTACTCGCGGAACAGGGCTAGCTCTGCCTCGCGGTCATAATCGTCAAAATCGTTCTCGTCCATGTGGCTAAAAGTCTATCTCGCGAGAATCTTGGTTAGCCAACTAAGGCGATGAACTGGGGATGGGCCATGTTCCCGAAGTGCTGAGATGTGGGCTTCTGAGGCATAACCCTTGTTTGAGTCCAAGCCAAAGCCTGGGTGCTGCTCATGGATTTCAAGCATTAGGCGATCTCTAGTGACCTTAGCAAGCACAGAAGCACAGGCAACTGATACGCAGTCACGGTCAGCCTTGGTCTTCACAGTTACAGGCATGCCTAGAGATTTATTACCAAGCCAATTGTGTGAACCATCAAGAATCATCATCACTCCCTCTTGAGCCATGGCTTCTCTAAGTGCTGGGTCTCTGACTAGTTGCTCTAAAGCTCTGAAACCAGCAAGGCTGAGAGATTCAACTATTCCTTTGGTTTCAATCTCTTCGACGGTAGCCATACCCACTGCCCAGCCACTTACCCAAGAAGCAACTTGAGGATAAATCTCTTCACGAGTTTTTTCTGGGATTAGTTTGCTGTCTCTAAGTTTGTGAGGCCAGCTCTGGAGATCTCTTTTGCTGTCTAACAGAGCAACACCAACTGCAACTGGACCAGCGATGGATCCTCTGCCAACTTCATCAATGCCGATTATGAATCGAGTTCCCGTTTCAAAGAACGAGTTCTCGAAACTAAGGCTTGGGCTTTGGGACGTCTTTGAAGACATTTGGATAGTTATCTAGCCAGGTGAAGTTTGAGAAAGGCCAAGAAATAACAAAAGCTCTGCCCACTACATAGCTCTTTGAAACAAAGCCGCGTCCTGGTGCATCAGGATGATATCTAGAGTCTTCACTGTTACCTCTGTTATCTCCCATAACCCAGAATGAGTCTTTAGGAACAATGACATCAAACTCTGTGTTTGAAGGATTAGAGCCCTTCGCAATGTATGGTTCGATGATTGCCTTGCCATTGATTGTGATTCTGTTATCAAGATCGCAGCAGACTATTCTGTCGCCACCTTTACCAACAACTCGCTTCACTAAATGCTGGTTGTTATCAGGAGCAGTTAGACCAACTACAGAAGAAATAAATCCGCCGATTTGTGAAAGAACATCACCGGCAGGTTCTTCAGGTGTGCTACCTAGCCATCCACCTGGATCTCTGAACACAACAACATCGCCACGTTCTAGAGGAACGATGTTCGGAACTAGTTGGTTGACGATGATTCGATCATTGATTTGTAAAGTGTCAAACATCGAGCCAGATGGGATATAGAAAGACCTAATCAAAAATGACTTGATGACAAAAGAAATAATTAGCGCTGAAACAATGATTACGACTGTGTCAATTAAAAAAGCAAGCAGGATGTTCTTAGACTTTAGTTTCCTAAGCTTTTCACGCTGCAACTTGAAAGGCCCTTTTATTGGCTTTTCTTGCTTTTCTTTTTTAGCCATGATGGAAGGTTAGTGCCCTTACCTGTGAACTATCTAAAACTAGTTAGCAGAAGTTGCGTTGTCGCGCTTCTCGCGGATCTTCGCCTTCTTACCACGTAGGTCGCGTAGGTAGTAAAGCTTCGCACGGCGAACAGCACCACGAGAGACAAGTTCAATCTTGTCTAGTACTGGGGAGTGAATTGGGAAAGTTCTTTCAACACCAACCTGGAAAGTTACCTTACGTACGGTGAATGTCTCGCGGACACCAGCACCTGATCTACGGATTACTACACCCTGGAAAACCTGCACACGGCTACGGTTACCTTCGATGATGTTTACGTGGACCTTTACGTTGTCTCCTACGCGGAATGCTGGGACATTGTCTCTAAGGTTTGGTAGATCTACTGAATCTAGAATTTGCATTTTTCTGCCTTCTGTTCTTGCCTGCAGGTCAATAACGGGTATTTGTTAGTTTCTTTATTTGGTGCTTTTGCCTAATCTCCCCTGCGGCAGAGCTTTATTTAGGCAACCTGTACATCTTGCCACAAAAACCAGGCTCAAGCAACGCCTAGTCCTCTAGAAGGTCAGGCCTTACTGCCTGAGTTCTCTCAAGGGACTGCTCTTTACGCCATTTGGCTATCTCGGCGTGATTACCGCCTCTAAGTACCTCAGGTACATCTAGCCCTCGCCAAGAGGCAGGCTTTGTATAGCTTGGATACTCTAAAAGACCATCGGAATGAGACTCTTCAGCAAGGCTCTCAGCATTACCGATAACCCCAGGAATCAGCCTTGCGATTGCTTCGATCATGGCTAGGGCTGCAACTTCCCCACCGTTTAGGACATAGTCGCCAAGGCTGACAAGTCTTACCTCAGCCTTGTCCTTAGCCCAGTCAAATACTCTTTGATCAATACCTTCATAGCGACCACAGGCAAAGACAATGTGATCCTTAGCTGCGAGCTCTTGAGCAGTTGCCTGCTTGAATAGTTCTCCTGCAGGAGAAGGAACAATCAACACAGTTGAGCCATCGGGATTTAATAGTTCATCTAAAGCCTCGCCCCAAGGCTCTGGCTTCATCAGCATTCCAGCTCCACCGCCATATGGGCTGTCATCAACAGTCTTGTGTTTATCGTGGGTGTATTTACGAAGATCAATAGCTTCGAACTCAATGACCTTGTTCTCTTGAGCTTTACCCAAAAGCGAGATATCTAAAGCCCCGAAATACTCAGGGAAGATTGTTACTGCTTGAATCTTCATTACTCACCGTCTATTTCTTCAAATAGCCCATTAGGTGGGGTAACAGTCAAAGTCTGAGCTTTGATGTCTACAGAAGGAACAATGGCCTTCACGAAAGGAACCATTACTTCTCGTTCATCCTTGGTTAGAACGATAAGCATGTCTTGAGCTGGGAAGTGTTCAACTCGAACAACAGAACCAACTTCAACACCATCACGAAGAACACTGAGTCCAACTAGTTGCTGGTCATACCAAGCATCTGGTTCAACCGGGAGTTCTTCAAGGTTCTGATCCACTAAAAGGATTGCCTTGATTAGAGTTTCAGCCACTTCCCTGGTTTCTACCCCTTCAAGGAATAGCACTGGGTGGGAGTTATACATTTTCATCTCTTTGACGGTTATGGATTTACCAAACCATTCAGAGGTTTCAGGAACTTGAAGTTTGAATGTTGCACCTGGAACGAAACGTTCATTAGGGGTGTCGGTGTATAGCTCTAGCTTGATAGCACCTTTTAGGCCGTGGGCCTTTAATAACCGACCGACCCGAAGGGTGGTCTGCTTAGAAATTGTTATCTACTACGTCTACGCGCACCTTCTTGCCATCGGCAAGAGCGTTAATGATGGTGCGCAGTGCTTTGGCGGTGCGTCCGTTGCGCCCGATCACTCTTCCAAGGTCGTCAGGGTGAACGTGAATCTCTAACAAATCTCCGCGATTAGTTGAGCGTTCGGTGACGGTGACATCCTCAGGATGGTCAACAATACCTTTGACTAAGTGTTCGAGCGCAGCGGCTAGCACTTTTTAGGCCTCTTTGGTTTCTTCAGCTTCAGCTGGAGCTGCTTCTTCAGCAACTGCCTCTGCTGCAGCTTCTTCTACAACTTCAGCAACTGCTTCTTCAGCAACAACTTCAGCCGCAGCTTCTACGATGTCCTCTAGGTTGCCTTCAGCAACTGCTGCATCAACAACTGCATCGACTACGTCTTCTGCAACTTTGTCAGCCTGCTTCTTAACAACAATCTCGTCACGAGGCTTTAGAACTGGCTTCTTCTTTGTGTCAGCTTCGAAGACTGCCTTAGGAATCTGAGGTAGGACGGTGTTCTTTGCAGATGCGTCACCCTTCGACTTCTGGTAGTCACCGGTTAGCTTTAGAAGAGCCATTACCTGCTCGGTTGGCTGTGCGCCAACACCTAGCCAGTAAAGTGCTCGCTCTGAGTTAACTTCAATGATTGATGGGTGGTTAGTTGGTACGTAACGACCGATCTCTTCAATAACGCGACCATCACGTGCTTTACGTGAGTCGGCTACGACGATACGGTAGTGAGGCGTCTTTAGTTTTCCTAGACGCTTAAGGCGGATTTTTACAGCCACAATGCTCCTGTTTATGAATTGGGGCGAACAATCAACCGTGAGCGTGGGGGCACACTCGGTATAAAAGCTCTGATGGGTTGCCCATTCAGCTTGGTTAGAGGGTCAAGCTGCAGGCAACCTCTCTATTGTGCCAGAAATAAGTGGCAGGAGCAACCAACTATCCCCCTAAACCGAAGGATGACCCTGAATTTCCTTGCTTGGGAGGTTGAATACCCGAGATCTCGGCAGCTCGCTTAGCTGGATTACCAGACTTGCCCTTCTTCTTGCCCTTGTCTTTCTTGGCCTGAGGTCTAGGCATCGCTCCCATGCCCTGAGGCATGCCTGGTAGACCTGGGTTTCCACCCTTAGCCATAACCTTCATCATCTTGGCTGCTTGCTCGAATCTGTTCACCAAAGAGTTCACATCGGTAACGGTCATTCCTGAACCCTTAGCGATACGAAGTCTTCTAGAGCCATTGAGAATCTTTGGATCTCTACGCTCTTTAGGGGTCATCGCCCTGATGATTGCTTCCGTACGGTCAATCTCTTTTTCATCGATGTTATCTAGTTGACCTTTGAGCTTTCCAGCTCCCGGCATCATCGAAAGCATGCTCTTTAGTGAGCCCATCTTCTTGAGCTGCTGCATTTGGTCCAAGAAGTCTTCCAAGGTGAAAGCATCCTTGGCCATCTTCTCAGCCATGACAAGAGCTTCTTGTTCATCAAAAGACTTCTGAGCTTGCTCGATAAGGCTGAGAATGTCTCCCATGTCCAGAATTCTTGAAGCCATACGATCCGGATAGAAAGGTTCAAAGGCATCCATGCCTTCACCGGTTGAGCTAAAGAGAATTGGCTTACCAGTTACCTGAGCCACAGATAACGCAGCTCCACCACGAGCATCACCATCAAGCTTTGTTAGCACTACGCCTGTAATACCAACACCATCTTCAAAAGCCTTAGCAACATTGACAGCGTCTTGACCAATCATTGAGTCAATAACAAACAGAACTTCATCAGGATCGGTTGCTTTTCTAATGTCGTTAGCTTGCTTCATTAGTTCTTCATCAATACCTAGACGACCCGCGGTGTCAACGATTACTACTGAGAACTGCTTTTGCTTAGCGTGCTTGATGGCATCTTTAGCAACGCTTAGAGGGTTGCCTTTGCCATTACCTTCTTCAGGAGCGAATACAGTAACACCAACTCGTTCACCAATAACTTGTAATTGATTGACAGCATTTGGTCTTTGCAGGTCACAGGCAACAAGCAAAGGAGTTTGTCCCTGCTCTTTGAGCCACTTAGCTAACTTTCCGGCCAGGGTAGTTTTACCAGAACCCTGCAAACCTGCCAGCATGATGACTGTCGGTGGGTTCTTAGCAAACTGGATTCTTCTTGCTTCGCCACCCAAGATAACAATCAGTTCCTCTTGAACAATCTGAACTACTTGCTGAGCTGGGTTTAGAGCCTTTGATACTTCATCACCCAATGCTCGTTCACGAACTGCAGCGATAAATGTCTTTACAACTTCAAGAGCAACGTCTGCTTCAAGTAGAGCTTTTCTGATTTCTCTAAGCGTTGCATCAATGTCAGCAGCAGAGAGCTTTCCCTTGGCACGAAGACCCTTGAACGTTTCGACTAAACGATCTGAAAGATTTCCAAACACTAGTTCTCACCTACTAACCCAATTGCAAACTCTTTGGCATCAAAGAAACCAAAGTCATTGATGCCTTCACCGACACCAACTAGTTTGACAGGAATATTCAACTGGTCTTGGATTGCATAAACAATTCCACCCTTAGCACTGCCATCTAACTTAGTTAGAGCAATACCGGTTACAGAAGCCACTTCAGTAAAGGCTTTAGCCTGAGTCATAGCGTTTTGACCAGTGGTTGAATCAAGAACCAGAAGAACTTCAGAGATGGGTAGGTTCTTTTCAATCACTCTTCTGATCTTGCCAAGTTCATCCATCAAGCCTTGCTTGTTTTGGAGGCGACCAGCAGTATCAATAATCAAAACATCACTACCGTTAGCCACTGCTTTTTCAACTGCTTCAAAAGCAACTGCTGCAGGGTCTTGGCCTTCGGTAACCGGCTTCACAATTTCAGAGTTACTTCTTTGGGCCCAAGTCTCAAGTTGCTCAACGGCTGCTGCTCTGAAAGTATCAGCTGCTCCTAGAGTGACCTTTGCACCACCTTCAACTAGGTAGTTTGCTAACTTACCGATAGTTGTGGTTTTACCTGCACCATTAACTCCGACCACCAAGATCACATAGGGCTGTTTACCCGAATCGAGGTTCAGTGAAGAATCTGCTCTGGTCATCTTCTCGGTGAGTAGCTCAGTCAGAATCGCTTTTAGTTCTGCTTCGCTTCTCGAGCCAGCTTTCTTTGCTCTGGTCTTTACTTCAGCAACTATTTGCTCAGCTGCTCCTACCCCGAAGTCAGCTTGAATAAGAACATCTTCGAGTTCCTCTAAGTTTTCAACATCAAACTTGATTCTTGAAAAGACCGACTTGAAGCCTTTAGTTAGGTTTCTTTTAGGAAGCTCAACAGCAACTAGATCTTGAGTAACGGCAACAGGCTCAATAGTTGGTGTCTCGACGACCGTTTCAATTACTTCCTGCTCTTGGACAACTACTTCTTCAACAACCTGGTCGTCTGCCTTGTCCTTTTTGCGCCAGAACATTAGCCCTGCCAAGGTTAGTCTTCGCTAACTTCTAGACGTTGGCTAACAACAGCACTGATACCGTCTTGACGCATTGAAACACCGTATAGAGCATCAGCGATTTCCATCGTGCGCTTCTGGTGAGTAATGATCACAAGCTGAGATGACTTCTTCAGATCTAGGAAGATATCCAATAGACGACCTAGGTTGGCATCATCCAACGCGGCCTCAACCTCATCTAGAACATAGAAAGGTGAAGGGCGAGCCTTGAAGATGGCTACAAGTAATGCCAATGCTGCAAGTGATCGCTCACCACCTGAGAGCAAGCTCAATCTTTCAATACGCTTACCTGCTGGCTTGACGTTAACTTCAAGACCTGTGGTGAGCATGTTGTCGTGATCGGTTAGATAAATAGAACCGGTTCCACCAGGGAATAGCACTGGGAATACTTGCTCGAATGCCTTCTTGGTATCCTCGAAAGCCTCTTCGAAGATGGACTGCATCTTGCTGTCTAGTTCCTTGATGATATCCATCAGGTCAGCACGAGTCTTTGTAAGGTCAGCGAGCTGCTCAGTGAGGAACTTGTGTCTTTGCTCAAGAGCGGCAAACTCTTCAAGAGCTAGAGGGTTTACTCGACCTAGACGCTCAAGTAATCGCTCTGCTTCGTGCAGTCTCTTCTGCTGTTCTGCTTTGACGAAAGGCTTAGGTGTTTCAGGGTTCTCTGGATCTGGAATTAGTTGGTCAGGTCCATACTCATTGACCAACACCTGCTGCTCTAGACCTAGTTCTTCATTAGCCTTAGCAACTAGGTTCGCTAGGTTCAGTCTCTTCTCGTGGTTAGAAAGTTCAATGTCGTGAACTGTTTGAGTGAGGGCTGAAAGTCTGTTCTGAATGGTCGAAGTTTCACCGCGAAGACGAACTAGTTCTTCGTTCTGGTTTCTTCTCTTGCTCTCAAGATCGTGCAGAGCAAGCTTGGCGACCTGTGCTGATTTCTCAATTGCTGAAATAGCAACCGGTAGTAGTTCTAGAACACTCTGAGCACTGGCTAGTTGTCTCGCCTGTAGTTGTGCTGCAG